>CABUCP010000213.1 GCA_902490055.1 uncultured Klebsiella sp.
CAACTACTTCATGAAAGATTTTGCCATTCCGGCCTCGCACACTACGGCCTCTACCGCGCCGGTCGATGAGGTCCTGCCAATTACGCAAATGATTCTTTATGGATTGCAGCACGTGCTGGTGATGTACGCCGGGGCGGTGGCGGTTCCGCTGGTGGTAGGCAACGCGGTTGGTTTGCCCGCAGAGCATATTATCTTATTGATCAGCGCCGATTTATTTATTTGCGGCGCCGCTACCATCGTGCAATCGATGGGTATTAAGCAGTGGTTGGGCTGTCGCCTGCCGCTGATTCAGGGCTGTACCTTCGCCGCGCTCATTCCTATGGTGCTGATCGGTAAAGAGTACGGCATTGGAGCTATCTCCGGCGCGGTTATCGTCTCGGGGATTTTTATCCTCTGCTGCGCGCCGTGGATTAGCCGCCTGATTCGCTTCTTTCCAAAGGTGGTGATGGGCGGCATTGTGACGCTGATCGGCCTCTCTATTATGCCAGTCGCGGGCGGCTGGATTGGCGGCGGTAGCAGCGAAATGGCCGGTTTCGGCGATCTTTTCTCGCTGTTGATGGCCGCCATCACCCTGGTCATCATTCTTAACCTCTATACCTTCGCCACCGGAGTGGTGAAAAACACCTCAGTGCTGATCGGGCTGGTGATCGGCACCATTCTATGGAGCTTCTTTAAACCGCTGGATTTTAACCTCGTCAACGCCACTCCGTGGCTGCATCTGCCGCAGGTGATGCAGTTCGCCCGGCCGGAGTTTCATATCGTGCCCGTCGCCCTGCTGTCGATGGTGATGGTGGTGGTGATGGTCGAAACCATGTCGTCCATCATGGCGACCGGCGATATCGTCGGCAAAAAAGTGGATGCCGGCATGCTGCGTAATGGTCTGAATACCTGCGGTCTGGCCACGATGATTTGCGGCTTCTTCAACCTGTTCCCCTACGCCGCCTTTGCCCAGAACGTCGGTCTGATTGGTCTGACCGGGGTACGCAGTCGCTTCGTGGTCTCGGTCTCCGGCGTCATCCTTATGCTAATGGGCATTTTCGCCAAAATGGCGGCGCTGGTGGTGCTGATCCCGAAACCGATCCTCGGCGGCGCCGGTATCGTCATGTTCGGCATGGTGGCTGTTTCCGGTATTCGTACTCTCGGTCAGGTCAACTATCGTAACAATAACAATGGGATGGTAGTTGCGCTAACCCTCGGTCTCGGCATGATGCCGGTACTGGTGCCGAACCTGTTTACCCAGTTTCCGCCGATGATGCAGCTGTTCCTGCATAGCGGGATCACTATCGGCACCCTGACGGCAATCGTCGCCAACCTGACGCTTAACGGCAGCGTGCCGTTCCGCATTTCTCACGATGTTCCAGAACCAGATCCGGCGCCGCCGAGCGCCGCCGCCCGTAACATGGCGGTACGCACGGTGCGCATGTGGCTACTGCTACGTAAGGTTCAAAAAGGACAAACTGCCGCTGACGGCCAGGAGTGATTGATGTCCATGTCGCAACGCCTGCTTTTTGCATTGTTGGTGATGGCCCTGATGGCGGTACCCGCCATCCAGGACGCCATTACGCTCGGTATAAACAGCCGTTTTATCTATCTGTTGCCGTACTACTTTTAAGGAGTCTTACTATGGAAAAAGTCACCACCGTCTGCCCCTACTGCGCCGCTGGCTGTAAGCTGCGGCTGGTGGTGGACGACGGCGTGGTCGTCGGCGCCGAAGCGGCAAGGGGGAAAAACAATCAGGGAACCCTGTGTCTGAAAGGCTATTATGGCTGGGACTTCATTAACGATACCCAGATCCTGACCCCGCGTCTCAAGACCCCTATGATCCGCCGCCAGCGTGGCGGCAAACTGGAAGCCGTCTCCTGGGACGAGGCGCTCGATTACGTCGCCACCCGCCTCAGCGCCATTAAAGCGAAGTATGGCCCGGACGCTATCCAGACCACCGGCTCCTCGCGCGGAACCGGTAATGAAACCAACTACGTGATGCAAAAATTCGCGCGCGCCGTTATTGGTACCAATAACGTCGACTGCTGCGCTCGCGTCTGACACGGCCCTTCGGTTGCAGGTCTGCACCAGTCGGTCGGTAACGGCGCTATGAGTAATGCCATCACGGAGATTGATAACACCGATTTGGTGTTTATCTTCGGCTACAACCCGGCGGATTCCCACCCTATCGTGGCGAATCACGTCATTAACGCCAAACGCAACGGGGCGAAAATTATCGTCTGCGACCCGCGCAAAATTGAAACCGCGCGCATCGCCGACATGCACATCGCGCTGAAGAACGGCTCGAATATCGCGCTGCTCAACGCTCTTGGCCACGTCATTATTGAAGAGGATCTGTACGATAAATCCTTCGTTGCCAGCCGTTCTGAAGGCTTCGAGGAGTATCGCAAAATCGTCGAAGGCTATACGCCGGAGTCGGTGGAAGCCATTACCGGCGTCAGCGCGCAGGAGATCCGCGCCTGCGCCCGGATGTACGCGAAGGCCAAATCCGCCGCCATCCTGTGGGGCATGGGCGTAACCCAGTTCTATCAGGGCGTCGAGACCGTGCGGTCGCTGACCAGCCTGGCGATCCTCACCGGCAACCTCGGCAAGCCGAGCGTCGGCGTTAACCCGGTACGCGGGCAGAACAACGTCCAGGGCGCCTGCGATATGGGCGCGCTGCCGGATACCTATCCGGGCTATCAGTACGTCAAGTTCCCGGAAAATCGCGAGAAATTCGCCAAAGCCTGGGGCGTCGACAGCCTGCCGGAACATACCGGCTATCGCATCAGCGAGCTGCCGCATCGCGCGGAGCACGGCGAAGTGCGCGCGGCGTACATTATGGGCGAAGATCCGCTGCAGACCGACGCCGAGCTTTCCGCAGTGCGTAAGGCGTTTGAACAGCTGGAACTGGTTATCGTCCAGGATATTTTCATGACCAAAACCGCTGCGGCGGCCGACGTCATTCTGCCGTCCACCTCGTGGGGCGAGCACGAAGGCGTTTACACCGCGGCGGACCGCGGCTTCCAGCGCTTCTTTAAAGCGGTGGAACCGAAGTGGGACCTGAAAACCGACTGGCAGATTATCAGCGAAATCGCTACCCGGATGGGTTACAAGATGCACTACAACAACACCCAGGAGATCTGGGACGAGTTGCGGCATCTGTGCCCGGACTTCACCGGCGCCACCTATGAAAAAATGGGCGAGCTCGGCTACGTCATGTGGCCATGCCGCGATGAGTCCGACGCCGACCAGGGGACGTCGTATCTGTTTAAAGAGAAGTTCGATACCCCGAACGGGCTGGCGCAGTTTTTCACCTGCGACTGGGTCGCGCCGATCGATAAGCTCACCGACGAGTACCCGATGGTGCTGTCGACAGTGCGTGAAGTCGGCCACTACTCGTGCCGCTCGATGACCGGCAACTGCGCGGCGCTGGCGGCGCTGGCGGATGAACCAGGCTACGCGCAAATCAACACCGCCGACGCCGAACGGTTAGGCATCGAAGATGAAGCGCTGGTGTGGGTTAATTCGCGTAAGGGCCGCATCATCACCCGCGCGCAGGTCAGCGACCGTCCGAACAAAGGCGCGGTGTACATGACCTACCAGTGGTGGATTGGCGCCTGTAACGAGCTGGTGTCGGAGAACCTGAGCCCGATAACCAAAACGCCGGAGTATAAGTACTGCGCGGTCAACGTTGAGCGGATTGCCGATCAGCGCGCGGCGGAACAGTACGTGATCGACGAGTACAACAAGCTGAAAGCCCGCCTGCGCGAAAGCGCGATGGGTTAAGGTTCGGCGGCCTTACCCGATATCCGGGCCCCCTCCCCGGTGGCGCTTACGCTTACCGGGGCTACCGACCGAATACCGAACCGTATCCCGGATAAGGCGCTACGCGCCGCTATCCGGGAACCTTCTCCGGGTATTCACCCCGCTAATTCCCGCCATTTTCTTCTTTTTCTCCGCCCTTTATACTGCGAGGGTCTTCCTTACTGATAATAAAAAAATGAAATACCTCTATTTACTGCTGGCCTTGACAAGCTTCGCCGCAGGCGCTGCGGATCCGGGCAGCCAATACCAACAGCAGGCTGAAGCCGGCGACCCGCGCGCGCAGTTTTATCTGGCGGATACCTGGGTTAGCTCCGGCAATTACCAACAGGCTGAATACTGGGCGCAGAAAGCGGCGGCGCAGGGCGACGGCGATGCGCTGGCGCTGCTCGCTCAGCTGAAAATCCGCAACCCGCAACAGGCCGACTACCAACAGGCCCGGCAGCTAGCGGAGAAATCGGTGCAGGCCGGCAGCAAGGCCGGCGAGATTATCCTCGCCCGCGTGCTGGTCAATCAGCAGGCCGGCCCGACCGACTACGCGCACGCCATCAGGCTGCTGCTGGATGCGGCAAAAGATGAAGAGAGCGACTCCGCCGTTGATGCGCAGATGTTGCTGGGGCTTATCTACGCCAGCGGCGTGCTGCCGCCGGAAGATGACCTCAAGGCCGCGCAGTACTTCAAAGGCAGCTCGGCGCTTTCACGCACCGGCTATGCCGAATATTGGGCAGGGATGATGTTCCAGCAGGGAGAGAAAGGTTTTATCGAACCAAACCCGCAAAAAGCGCTGCACTGGCTTAACGTCAGCTGTCAGGAGGGGTTTGATACCGGATGTGAAGAGTTCGACAGGATAACCAAAGGCTAAAAAAAAGCCCGGCGCGAATGGCCGGGCTCTGACATCTTATTGGGCGGTTTTATCAAACTTGCCCAGCACTTCGCGTTCATACGCCAGCGCTTTCTTACGGTCAAACTTGTGTTCCCACTTGGCGATAACCAGCACCGCCAGGGCGTTGCCGACCACGTTCAGCGCGGTACGCGCCATATCGAGGATACGGTCGACGCCGGCAATAAACGCCAGCCCTTCCAGCGGGATCCCCACGCTGCCCAGCGTCGCCAGCAGGACCACGAAGGAGACGCCCGGCACGCCAGCGATACCTTTCGAGGTCACCATCAGCGTCAGCACAAGGGTGATTTCCTGCCACAGGGAGAGGTCGATACCGTACAGCTGAGCGATGAAGATCGCCGCGATGCTCTGATATAGCGTCGAACCATCGAGGTTAAAGGAGTAACCGGTCGGCACCACGAAGCTGGTAATCGAGGCCGGCGCGCCATAGGCTTCCATTTTCTCGATGATCCGCGGCAGCACGCTCTCGGAGCTCGCCGTGGAGTAAGCCAGAATCAGCTCATCCTTCAGGATGCGAATCAGGATCCAGATACTCAGTCCGCACACCCGCGCCACGATACCCAATACCACCAGCGCGAAGAACAGAATCGCGAAGTACACCAGGATAACCAGCTTAGCCAGCGGCCACAGCGAGGCGAAACCGAAGGTCGCGACGGTCACCGAGATCAGCGCGAAGACCCCGACCGGCGCATAGCGCATCACCATGTGCGTCACTTTGAACATGGTTTCGGAGATGGAGCGGAAAACGGTCACCAGCGGCTCGCGATGGGTCGCCGGCAGTGAAGAGAGGCCCAGGCCGAACAATACCGAGAAGAAGATAATCGGCAGCATATCGCCTTTCGCCATCGAGGCGACGATGTTGGTCGGCACCAGCGACAGGATGGTTCCCATCAGGCCATGCGCATGGCTCTGCACTTCCGCAGTGGTGTTCTGATATTTCGAGATATCGACCGCCGCCAGCTGCGACATATCAATGCCGCTCCCCGGCTGGAAGACGTTCGCCAGGGTGATCCCCAGCACAATCGCCACCGTGGTGATCACTTCAAAATAGATGATGGTCTTGGCGCCGATACGGCCCAACTGCTTGGCGTCGCCGACGCCCGCAATGCCTACCACCAGCGTCGAGATGACAATCGGGACGACAATCATTTTGATCAGGTGGATAAAGATATCGCCTGCCGGGGTCAGGAGGTTAGAGATTAACCAATCACGGCTTTCGGCGTGGTAATGCAGGTAGCTGCCCAGAAGTATGCCAAGCACCAGGGCTAGCAAAATCTGCCAGGCCAGGCTGACTTTTGTTTTTTTCATCACTACTGACTTCCTCAATGAAAGGCACCATTCCGGGAGGTAATGGCACCCACTGAAAGGGGTATGAATTGTGTTGCGTTGCTTTATGGGGTCATTTTCGCTTTGGTTTATCGACCTGTCAGCACATTTTCTTGCGTATATG
>CABUCP010000214.1 GCA_902490055.1 uncultured Klebsiella sp.
TCAGGTAAATGCCGAATTCTTCGAAGAAGGCAAAATGTTTGATGGCTCCTCGATTGGCGGTTGGAAAGGTATTAACGAGTCCGACATGGTTCTGATGCCGGATGCCACCACTGCGCTGATCGACCCGTTCTACGAAGAGCCAACGCTGATTATCCGCTGCGACATCCTGGAACCAGGCACCCTGCAGGGCTATGACCGCGACCCGCGCTCTATCGCGAAACGCGCGGAAGAGTACCTGCGCGCTACCGGCATCGCCGACACCGTGCTGTTCGGGCCGGAACCAGAATTCTTCCTGTTCGACGACATCCGCTTTGGCGCGTCTATCTCTGGTTCCCACGTGGCCATCGATGACATCGAAGGCGCATGGAACTCTTCCACCAAATACGAAGGCGGCAACAAAGGCCACCGTCCGGGCGTGAAAGGCGGTTACTTCCCGGTTCCGCCGGTAGACTCCTCTCAGGATATCCGTTCTACCATGTGTATGATCATGGAAGAGATGGGCCTGGTTGTTGAAGCTCACCACCACGAAGTCGCCACCGCTGGTCAGAACGAAATCGCTACCCGCTTTAACACCATGACCAAAAAAGCGGACGAAATTCAGATCTACAAATATGTGGTACATAACGTTGCTCACCGCTTCGGTAAAACCGCGACCTTCATGCCAAAACCGATGTTTGGCGATAACGGTTCCGGCATGCACTGCCACATGTCCCTGTCCAAGAACGGCGTAAACCTGTTCTCCGGCGACAAATACGCTGGCCTGTCTGAGCAAGCGCTGCACTACATCGGCGGCGTCATCAAACACGCTAAAGCGATCAACGCCCTGGCAAACCCGACCACCAACTCCTACAAGCGTCTGGTCCCGGGTTACGAAGCGCCGGTTATGCTGGCTTACTCTGCGCGTAACCGCTCTGCTTCCATCCGTATTCCGGTGGTTACCTCGCCGAAAGCGCGTCGTATCGAAGTCCGCTTCCCGGACCCGGCTGCCAACCCGTACCTGTGCTTCGCCGCGCTGCTGATGGCTGGCCTCGACGGCATCAAGAACAAAATCCATCCTGGCGATGCGATGGACAAAAACCTGTACGATCTGCCGCCGGAAGAAGCGAAAGAAATCCCGCAGGTTGCCGGTTCTCTGGAAGAAGCCCTGCAGGCTCTCGACGCTGACCGCGAATTCCTGACCGCAGGCGGCGTCTTCACCGACGAAGCTATCGATGCCTACATCGCGCTGCGCATTGAAGAAAACGACCGCGTACGTATGACTCCGCACCCGGTTGAGTTCGAGCTGTACTACAGCGTCTAATTTTGCTGTAAATCCAGGGTACTCCCGAGTTGTGGCTCGGGGTGCCAGGGATATTTTGTTGCCGTGGAAACTTTCAGCCCATCTCAGGATGGGCTTTTTTCACCAGCAACACGCTGATCTCTCGCGCTTTTTACCAATAAAAAGCTATACTGCACTAAAATAGTGCAACCATTTCAGGAGACTGTCAGATGGCAACAGGCACACAGCCCGATGCTGGGCAGATCCTCAACTCGCTGATCCACAGTATCTTATTGGTCGATGACGACCTCGCGGTGCATTACGCCAACCCGGCGGCGCAACAGCTGCTGGCGCAAAGTTCGCGTAAATTATTCGGTACACCGCTGCCAGAACTATTGAGCTACTTTTCATTAAATATCGCCCTGATGCAGGAGAGCCTGCAGGCGGGACAGGGCTTCACCGATAACGAAGTGACGCTGGTCATTGATGGTCGCTCGCATATTCTCTCCCTGACCGCCCAGCGGCTACCGGAAGGGTACATCCTGCTTGAGATGTCGCCGATGGATAATCAGCGTCGTCTGAGCCAGGAGCAGCTGCAGCATGCCCAGCAGGTCGCGGCACGCGATTTAGTGCGCGGTCTGGCGCACGAGATTAAAAACCCGCTCGGCGGCCTACGCGGCGCGGCGCAGCTATTGAGTAAAGCGCTGCCGGATCCATCGCTGATGGAATATACCCAGGTGATTATCGAACAGGCCGACCGCCTGCGTAATCTGGTCGATCGCCTTTTGGGGCCGCAGCATCCTGGTATGCACGTCACGGAAAGTATTCATAAAGTCGCCGAACGCGTGGTGGCGCTGGTCTCCATGGAGCTGCCGGATAACGTCAAACTGATCCGCGATTACGACCCGAGCCTGCCTGAGCTGGCCCACGACCCGGAACAAATCGAGCAGGTGTTGTTGAATATCGTGCGCAACGCGCTGCAGGCCCTGGGGCCCGAAGGTGGCGAAATCATCCTGCGCACCCGTACCGCCTTTCAGCTGACGCTACACGGCGTACGTTACCGTTTGGCGGCGCGTATCGACGTGGAAGATAACGGCCCGGGTATTCCGCCCCACCTACAGGATACGCTGTTTTACCCCATGGTCAGCGGCCGCGAAGGCGGTACCGGCCTTGGGCTTTCCATCGCCCGCAGTCTTATCGATCAGCACTCCGGCAAAATTGAATTTACCAGTTGGCCAGGCCATACCGAGTTCTCGGTATACCTGCCCATTCGGAAGTAGAGGTGTTTATGCAACGAGGGATAGCCTGGGTAGTCGATGACGATAGCTCCATCCGTTGGGTGCTTGAACGCGCGCTCACCGGGGCGGGTTTAAGCTGCACCACATTTGAAAGCGGCAACGAGGTGCTCGACGCCCTCACCACCAAGACGCCGGACGTTTTACTCTCCGATATCCGCATGCCGGGGATGGACGGTCTGGCGCTGTTAAAACAAATTAAACAACGCCATCCTATGCTTCCGGTCATCATTATGACCGCGCATTCGGATTTGGATGCCGCGGTCAGCGCCTATCAGCAGGGCGCCTTTGATTACCTGCCAAAACCTTTTGATATCGATGAGGCGGTAGCGCTGGTAGACCGCGCGATTAGCCACTATCAAGAGCAGCAGCAACCGCGCAATGCGCCGATCAGCAGCCCGACGGCCGATATCATTGGCGAAGCGCCGGCAATGCAGGATGTATTTCGCATCATCGGCCGCCTGTCACGTTCTTCAATCAGCGTCCTGATCAACGGTGAATCCGGTACCGGGAAAGAGCTGGTCGCCCATGCTCTGCATCGCCACAGCCCGCGGGCCAAATCGCCGTTTATCGCCCTCAACATGGCGGCGATTCCGAAAGATTTAATTGAGTCCGAGCTGTTCGGCCATGAAAAAGGTGCCTTCACCGGCGCTAATACCGTTCGCCAGGGCCGTTTTGAGCAGGCCGACGGCGGCACGTTGTTCCTCGATGAGATTGGCGATATGCCGCTGGATGTTCAGACGCGCCTGCTGCGCGTGCTGGCTGACGGTCAGTTTTATCGCGTCGGCGGCTACGCGCCGGTGAAAGTCGATGTGCGGATTATTGCCGCAACCCATCAGAATCTTGAGCTGCGCGTGCAGGAAGGAAAATTCCGCGAGGATTTGTTCCACCGCCTGAACGTGATTCGCGTTCATTTACCGCCGCTGCGCGAACGCCGGGAAGATATTCCGCGCCTGGCGCGCCACTTCCTGCAGGTTGCCGCCCGCGAATTGGGCGTGGAGGCCAAGCAGCTGCATCCGGAAACGGAAGCGGCGCTGACGCGCTTGGCCTGGCCCGGTAACGTGCGCCAGTTGGAGAACACCTGTCGCTGGTTAACGGTGATGGCGGCAGGTCAGGAGGTTCTGACCCAGGACCTGCCCGGCGAGTTGTTCGAAACGTCGATTCCCGATAGCCCCACGCAGATCCAGCCCGATAGCTGGGCGACGCTGCTGGGACAGTGGGCCGACCGCGCCTTGCGTTCCGGTCATCAAAATCTGTTATCGGAAGCACAGCCGGAAATGGAGCGCACGCTGCTCACTACCGCACTACGTCATACGCAAGGACATAAGCAGGAAGCCGCTCGTCTACTGGGCTGGGGGAGAAATACCCTAACGCGGAAGCTGAAAGAGTTGGGAATGGAGTAGCGCTTAACTCGGTGGTGATAAATACCCGGTGAGCAAGCTCACCGGGATCCGCTTAAATAACGCGAGAGAACTGCTGGAGACGCGCTTTCTGCCGCAGATAGGCATCGAAGCACATACAGATATTACGAATCAACAGACGGCCTTTCGGCGTCACCTGAATCCCCTTCTCATCCACATCCACCAGCCCATCTTTCGCCAGCGGCGCCAGAAGTTTCATATCTTCGGCAAAATAGTCATTGAAGGTCAGATCCCACTGCGCTTCCACCGCGGCGAACTCAAGGCGGAAGTTACAGATCAGGGCCTTAATGACGTCGCGGCGGATACAGTCATCGCGGGTTAACGCAATGCCGCGCCATAGCGCAGTGCCGGTTTCGTCTACTTGCTGATAATACTGCTTTAGCTCTTTCTGGTTCTGCGCATAGCAGTCGCCAATCATACTGATCGCCGAAACGCCCATCCCGAGCAGATCGGTATCGCCCTGGGTGGTGTAGCCCTGGAAGTTGCGGTGCAGCACGCCTTCACGCTGGGCAATCGCCAGTTCATCATCCGGGCGAGCAAAGTGATCCATGCCGATAAACTGATAGCCGGCGGTGGTAAGCGAGCCGATGGTTTCCTGCAGAATATCCAGTTTCTGCTCCGCGCTGGGTAAATCAGCATCTTTAATCTTGCGCTGTGCGGCGAACAGCGTCGGCAGATGCGCGTAGTTAAATACGCTCAGGCGATCCGGATTGAGCTCAGCTACTTTCTGCAAGGTGAAGGCAAAACTTTCCGGGGTTTGCTTCGGCAGGCCGTAAATCAGGTCGATATTGGTCGATGTGAAGCCAATCTCACGCGCGTGATGCAGTAGCGCAAAGATGAATTCTTCATCTTGTTCACGATTCACCAGGCGCTGCACTTCTTTATTGAAATCCTGCACGCCCATGCTCAGGCGGTTAAAACCTGCGGATCGTAAATGATCCAGGACATCCAGTTCAATTTCACGCGGATCGACCTCAATGGAGATTTCCGCATCGGCGTTAAAGTTGAAGTGGCCGCGCAGCAGATTCATCAAGCGGCTGATTTGCGTTTTGTTGAGATAGGTTGGCGTACCGCCGCCCCAGTGCAGCTGGCTAACCTGACGTCCGGCAAAAAGCGGCGCGCGGTGAATGATTTCCTGCTCGAGGACATCCAGATACTGATCGGCTTTATGCTGCTGGCGAGTAACAATCTTATTGCAGCCGCAGAAGTAACAGAGCTTATGGCAGAACGGGATATGGACATACAGCGACAGCGGACGCTGCGGGTAACGGGCGACGGCGGTCGCAAAATCAGCGGCGCCAAACGCCGGAGAAAACTCCAGCGCGGTGGGATACGAGGTATATCGCGGCCCGGAATAGTTATATTTCTGGATAAGGGCCAGATCCCAGTCGATTAACTGCTCAGACATGCTCACTCCTTCCGATGATGCCGCCGACGGGTACGCCGTGCCGGCCCAACCTCACCTCGGGTAATGAGCCGGTTGCGCAGCCATTTCTGACGCCGCGACAACCGTCTTAGTTTAACGAATAACCACAGCAGATAACATATAACCAGAAGGGTTATAAGCAGGACCGGGAATCCGATGGGATGCAAACGTTAGTTTCCACCCTTCAGCAGACGCATCATATCTTCCTGACGCTCTTCTTCTTCCTCATCCTCGTCATCATCATAGGAGAGGCCGAGCTGCTGCATCAGCGCGTCAATACGATCCAGTTTGGCATCGACCCACGCCTGCTCTTCAGCATTCAGGGAGCCGCCCTCTTCCAGACGTTCCAGCAGCGCGTCCAGGCGCTCATCATTCTCCAGCAAATCCAACTCAGCCTGCGGTGAAAGCATAGGTTTCTCGCTCTTTGGTTTGTGCTGCTTAACGGCCGGGGTGCTTTCGGTCACGCCCAGCGGGATCGGTTTTTTGCTGCCAATACGTGGGTCCTGCTGCTGGCCGCGACCTTTGCCTGCTGAAGCAGCATCGCTGCCGCTGGCGCGGCTACCTGCCGCGTGGCCGCGGTGTTTTTTCTGGCGTTTACGGTCGCGTGCTTCCTGGTTCAACTCTTCACGCGACTTACCACGTGCTTTGCCGCGTGATGCGGATGCCGGTTTTTTCATGATGTGTGATCTTCAGACAGTTTTCTTCAGTATAGAATTGAGGCGGAATCTAGCAGAAAGCAAGCA
>CABUCP010000215.1 GCA_902490055.1 uncultured Klebsiella sp.
GAACCTGCTCAGGAATTAGGGCTCGATACCTCGCGTCCAATAATGTACGTCTTGCCCTACAACTCCAAGGCAGACCTGCTGACGCTGCGCGCCCAATGTCTGGCGCATGATTTACCCGATCCTTTTGAACCGCTGGAAATCGACGGCATCCTGCTGCCGCGCTACGTTTTCATCCACGGCGGCCCGCGCGTGTTCACCTACTACACGCCGAAAGAAGAGTCCATCAAACTATTCCATGACTACCTGGACCTGCACCGCAACCATCCCGATCTCGACGTGCAAATGGTGCCGGTATCAGTGATGTTCGGCCGCGCGCCGGGTCGTGAAAAAGGCGAAGAGAATCCGCCTTTGCGTATGCTCAACGGCATTCAGAAATTCTTTGCCGTCTCCTGGCTTGGCCGCGATAGCTTCGTGCGTTTTTCGCCGTCGGTCTCTCTGCGCCGCATGGCGGATGAACATGGCACCGATAAAATTATCGCCCAAAAACTGGCTCGCGTGGCGCGCATGCACTTCGCTCGTCAGCGTCTGGCCGCCGTCGGTCCGCGTCTTCCTGCCCGTCAGGATCTGTTCAACAAGCTGCTGGCATCCAAAGCTATCGCCCGTGCGGTAGAAGACGAAGCGCGCAGCAAGAAAATTTCTCACGAGAAGGCCCAGCAGAACGCCATCGCGCTGATGGAAGAGATTGCCGCGAATTTCTCCTACGAGATGATCCGCCTGACCGACCGTATTCTGGGCTTCACCTGGAACCGGTTGTACCAGGGGATTAATGTGCATAACGCCGAGCGTGTACGCCAGTTGGCGCACGACGGCCATGAGATTGTCTACGTGCCCTGCCACCGCAGCCACATGGACTACCTGCTGCTCTCATACGTGCTCTATCATCAGGGGCTGGTGCCGCCGCATATCGCCGCCGGTATTAACCTCAACTTCTGGCCGGCGGGGCCGATTTTCCGCCGCCTCGGCGCCTTCTTTATTCGCCGTACCTTTAAGGGCAACAAGCTCTACTCTACGGTGTTCCGTGAATACCTTGGCGAGCTGTTTAGCCGCGGTTATTCGGTGGAATATTTCGTGGAAGGCGGGCGTTCCCGTACCGGTCGTCTGCTGGATCCAAAAACCGGCACTCTGTCGATGACTATCCAGGCGATGCTGCGCGGCGGTAGCCGCCCGATCACCCTGGTACCAATTTACATCGGCTACGAGCACGTGATGGAAGTCGGCACCTACGCCAAAGAGCTGCGCGGCGCAACGAAAGAAAAAGAGAGCCTGCCGCAGATGATGCGCGGCCTTAGTAAGCTACGTAATCTCGGTCAGGGCTACGTCAACTTCGGCGAACCGCTGCCGCTGATGACCTACCTCAACCAGCACGTGCCGGAGTGGCGCGAGGCCATCGATCCTATCGAAGCCGTTCGCCCTTCCTGGCTGACGCCGACGGTGAATAATATTGCCGCCGATCTGATGGTGCGCATTAACAACGCCGGGGCGGCCAACGCCATGAACCTGTGCTGCACGGCGCTCCTGGCGTCGCGTCAGCGTTCATTGACCCGCGAGCAGCTGACCCAGCAGTTAGATTGCTACCTCGATCTGTTACGCAACGTGCCGTATGCCGCGGATTCGACTGCGCCGACGGCCTCCGCCAGCGAGCTTATCGACCATGCGCTGCAGATGAACAAGTTCGAAGTCGAGAAAGACACCATCGGCGATATCATCATCCTGCCGCGCGAGCAGGCGGTGCTGATGACCTACTACCGCAATAACATTGCTCATATGCTGGTGATGCCGTCGCTGCTGGCCGCGATTGTTACCCAGCATCGCCGCATCTCCCGTAGCGAAATTCTGCGCCACGTCGAAATGTTCTATCCGTTACTGAAGGCAGAGCTGTTCCTGCGCTGGGAAAAAGACGAACTGGCGGGCGTTATCGATGCGTTAATCGCTGAGATGCAGCGTCAGGGTCTGATCGTCGTGAATGGCGATGAGGTCAGCGTGAATCCGGCTCATTCTCGTTCCCTGCAGCTGCTGGCCGCCGGCGCGCGCGAAACGCTGCAGCGCTACGCGATCACCTTCTGGCTGCTGAGCGCCAACCCGTCCATCAACCGCAGCACGCTGGAAAAAGAGAGCCGCACTATGGCTCAGCGCCTGTCGGTGCTGCACGGTATCAATGCGCCGGAGTTCTTCGATAAAGCGGTGTTCAGTACCCTGGTGCTGACCCTGCGTGACGAAGGCTACATCAGCGATACCGGCGATGCCGAGCCGGAAGAGACCCTGAAGGTCTACCGGATGCTGGCGGATTTGATTACGTCGGATGTCCGTTTGACGATTGAAAGCGCCGCGCAGGACGACGCATAACATGCGGCTTTCTTTCCCCGGCTCGCGCCGCGAGCCGGGGAAAAAGGTTTTTACTGCAGGTAACTCATCGCCAGACCGAGAAACAGCACCAGCCCAACGTAGTTATTATTCATAAACGCTTTAAAACAGTTATCACGCTCGCGTTTGAAGATCAGCTTCTGCTGCCAGACGAACAGCCCCGCCGCGATAAACAGCGACCAGTAGTACTCCCAGTTCAGTCCATTCAGCCAGCCTACCGCGCCCATCAGAACCAGTACGGCAACTTGAAGAATACCGATAATCAGGCGATCGTTTTCGCCAAACAAAATCGCCGTCGACTTAATGCCGATTTTGACGTCGTCATCGCGGTCAACCATCGCATACTGGGTATCGTAAGCTACCGCCCACAGGATATTGGCGAGGAACATCAGCCAACAGCTGAGCGGCAGCGATTCGCTGACCGCCGAGAACGCCATCGGGATCGACCAGCCAAAGGCCGCGCCCAGCACCACCTGCGGCAGATGGGTGTAGCGTTTCATAAACGGATAGACCCACGCCAGCGCCAGGGCCGCCACCGACAGCAGGATGGTCATAGTATTGAGCGTCAGCACCAGCAGAAAAGAGAGCACTACCAGCACGGCGAATAAAGTACGGGCCTCTTTTTCACTGACGTCGCCGCTAGGCAACGGGCGACGAGCGGTACGTTTTACGTGGCCGTCGAATTTGCGATCGGCATAATCATTCACCACACAGCCAGCGGCGCGCATCAGCCAAACGCCGGCGACGAACACCGCCAGGATCCACAGCGGCGGCACGCCGGGAGAAGCCACCCATAGCGCCCACAGCGTCGGCCACAGCAGTAGCAGCGCGCCGATTGGTTTGTCAGTACGCATCAGGCGATGAAACGCCAACAGCTTATTCTGCGTCAGACTCCACTCCATTTTCTCTTCCTCTTAATACAATGGCGATGCAGGCAGAAACAGTTCTGTCAGCAGCAGCGGTTTGCCGCTCAACCGGAGGCGGGAACGGCGCCCCCACAGCTGTGCATTACGGCCTATCTCAATAAAGTCGCGGGTTAACGTCGACGAAGTAAACAAATACCGGCCCAGCGGCGTCTGTCCCAATTGCTGTAGGGCCAGTTCCGGGCCGCATAGCGTCGATTCCGGCACGATGGTGCGGCCGGCAAGCCAGGGCTCGCCATCGGCGCAAAGAATGATTTCCCGCAGCCAATAACGCGCTTCATCCGGCAGCAGGGCTTCTTCACCCGCCAGCGCGTCGCGGCCGACAAAACCTTCGTTAACCATGGTCACGGTGACCTTTTTCCCTTGTTGCTCAAAACGTTTGGTCATTGAGTCTTCCAGCAACAGCCAGTCGCGCAGCGGCGCGTCCAGCTCGGGTATGGCGGCAAAATAGCGCAGCGCACGCAGTTGCGTAAGCGCAGGATGTGGCATGCCTGATTCTCCGGTACAAAACGTGCAGACATTGTATCGCAGAATAGCGTTTTGAGGGCGGGCAAACGTCAATATACGATCATCCACGCAACAGGCATGCAACAGTCGCCGCTGCGCGATAAAAAAAGGTGCGTCCAGGCGGACGCACCTAAAGGCTGTGCCTAAACATCAGCATTGTGGGGAGACGGTCACCCCTTGCCTTTTACACTGCTGATAAAGGTGGAACGAGCAGATTTCGAGCCGAGGCGCTCAGCTTCGTTCATCAATTTCAGGGCCTTGTCGATATCGCCTTGCTTAACCGCTTTCTTGATACCGTTGTTGAAGTAGGTTTCGGTATCGTCGAGCATCGGTTCGCTTTTCGCCGCCGGCGCGGCGGCAACCGGCGCGACAACAGGCGCGGCCGTCGCGGCTGGGGAGTTAGACACCGGCGCGGCGGTATTACCGACGGTCACCGGGCCAGGGCCAGATGAACCAAACAGCGGGCCAACCAGCACACTGGAGGAACTGCTGGTTTTCACTTTCAGTTTCACCACCCCGTCGGTCGTATGTTTAGCGATCGGATCCGGAATATCCGGCACCGCGTTACCGGTACCTTTGGCGTAGGCTTTCGCCGGATCAAGCAACGTGGTGGTCTGCTGGAGATCTTTATCCGTGGTAAAAACCAGAACATATAGCTTTTGTTGACCCAGCGCAGGCGTCAGACGCATCACTCCTTCCAGACGATCGGCGCTCATCACGCCCGGTTCCTGATAGGTAAAATAGCTGCTGGGGAAAAACGCAGAAGGCGTCATATTTTGATCTAAAATCAGCACGTTCGGCGCATAAACGCTGGTTTGTTTGTTCACCTCACTGGATAACGTCAGCGTTAATTCACCGATATTGGCCGGAACGCTGTAAGCTGCCACCGGGCCGGTGATGCCGGCGACGCTCAAACGCTGGCCGCCGGTAGAAAGCTGGGTTGACTGAACCTTAGATTGATCGACCGGGGTCCAGGTCAACTGTTGCAGCGCCGATGTTGGGATGGTCGGCGCGGCGCTGGTGTTTTGTGGCACATAGTTGACGTCTGCGAGGCTAATACCCGGGACGCTCGCCAGTAATCCAGCGGATAAGCAGAGAGCTACGAGACTTTTTTTCATTATGATGACCTCAGGCTGCATAGATCTAGCGGTGGCCAGGCAATAGCGCGCTAAACCTCAAGGGATAGAGGGGCTTACGCCCCTCGTCTTTGTGTTACGTCAGGTAATGACTGGATTACCACCAGATTTCCATCTGGGCGCCGAAGGTGATCTCGTCATCATCGCCGCGGCTGGTAGAGAATTGGCTGTTGCCGGTAGAGTCAGCGATAGCATAGCGAGTTGCATCGCCGCTGCTGTTTTTCGCATAGCCCCATTTTTCATCCCATTTCGCATAGGTTGCGAAAATACGGATGGCCGGACGAGACCAAATGCTATCGCCCGCCTGCCACTGTTGCGCCAGGGTAATTTTATACTGGCTGTTGCGATCGCCGGTCTGCTGCGATTTAACGTTGTCGTAACCGACTTCCAGCAGAGTACTCATGATTGGTGTCCATTTGTACATCGGACGCACACCAACGGTATACCATTCGGTCCCCAGGTTATTATCCAGATCGACGTTCTGGTACATACCGACGTACATCAGGTCCCACTTATCACCCAGCGAGATCGCACCGTGATCCAATACACGCCACAAGCTACCGTTGTTGTTGATATTTCTGTCGCTGGCATCAGAGAAGGAGCCCTGAGGAATGCCTTTCCCCTGAGTGGTCATGGCATCAGTGCCATACTGCAGTACAAATTTGTTATACCCTTTCAGCATGCTCTGGGTATGTTCAGCGGTGAACAGCCAGCCATCTTTTGAAGCGCCGTCGGCTAACTGATAATCATCGGTAGTGTTTGCACGACCATAGTCAACGCCCAGTTCAAGCACACCGTCCGGGTTAGTTTCCAGTCCAGCTAAACGCACGTCAAACACGTCATTAGCAGTGTCTTTGGTCCGGTCATAAACATGGTTGCTGCTAAAGGAGGTAGAGCCGCCGGCTTCCTGAGAACGCGTCGCAGCCAGAGACAGTTTACCGAAGCCCAGATCGACGTTTTCAATACCCGCGCCAGGACCGGAAATATCCCAGTAGTAGAAGTCGATCATGTGAACGTCATGACGCTGATAGAAGCGCTTACCGGCCCAGATGGTGGAGCCTGGCAGCCAGTCAATCAGGTTTTTACCCTGCACGTTAGCTTCACGGAATGCCGGATCGGTACCTTCCCAGTCGTTCTGTTGTGCGACGGAGTAAGCGACGTTGGTATCAAAGTAGAAGCTCTTATC
>CABUCP010000216.1 GCA_902490055.1 uncultured Klebsiella sp.
AGTTACGGAACAAATTTAAAAAAACGGAGCCGCTGACGGCTCCGTAGCATTACGAATTACTCCTAATGGATTACTTCACCCAGAAGGTCGCTTTCGCGCGCTGCAGCTTTTCGTAGGCCTTCAGCAATGACTGATGGGCCGGGAAGGCGTGCAGGTCGTTATCGACCGCCTGCAGGCCATAGAACGGCGCTTCACCGCTCAGCGCGGCGCTGGCGGCTTCCACGGCTTCTGCGCCGTACATGCGGATAAAGGCGTTCAGATACTGCAGCGGCTGGCGTTCTTCTTCCTGGCTCAGCAACAGCAGCGTTTGCAGACAACGGTAGTAGTTTGCGCGCTCAGGGCTGAAGATAGACGCATTGAATTCCATGGTCCATTCGGTCCAAATCAGCGCCTGCTCCAGATCGCCGCCGGCCAGCGCCAGCATTGCTTTCAGTTCGCCAACGCGTAGGGTATACCAGCCGTTGTCTTTGCCGGTTGCGAGGCCTAGCAGCTCGCGGACGCGGGTGAAGTCGTCAAGGCCTTCGTCGTCCATCTGCTCGATGAGCGCCAGATAATCTTCTTTTTCCCACTCGCTACCCGGCAGGGACAGAATGGTGTCGCGCAGATGCGCGCCCATGCTGTTATTGGCCAGCCACAGGTCTTCCGCCGGATAAATATCGGACATCCCCGGAACGATGATCCGGCAGGCGTAGACGCTCAGGTGTTCGTAGTCGGCAATATAGACTTCTTTATCTTCAGCTTTGAAGATGGCCATCAGGGTGGCGAATTCTTCTTCGGTGGTGCCGGAGAAATTCCAGTCCACGAACGGGTAGTCGGCATCCTGTTTAAACATATCCCAGGAGATCAGGCCGCTGGAATCGATGAAGTGGGTCTCCAGATTGGCGTGCTCGGCGACTTCTTCATCATCGAAGGTTGGTGGCGTAAAGACATCGAGGTCTTTCAGGCTGCGACCCTGCAGCAGTTCAGTCACGGTACGCTCCAGTGCGACGCCGAAGTCCGGGTGTGCGCCAAAGGAGGCAAAGCAGGTACCGTTTGCCGGGTTAAACAGGACCACGCAGATAACCGGGTATTTGCCGCCCAGCGAGCCATCGTAGGCAAAGATTGGGAAACCCTCGGCTTCGAGTTTGGCGATTGACTCTACAACGCCAGGATAGCGCGCCATCACCTCGGCCGGGATCTCCGGCAGGCTGATGCTTTCCGCGATGATGCGGTTTTTGATGTGACGTTCGAAGACTTCAGACAAACCCTGCACGCGCGCTTCATTCGGCGTATTGCCGGCGGACATACCGTTAGAAACGTACAGGTTGCCGATGATATTCATCGGAATGTAGATGGTTTCACCGTCGGACTGACGGGTAAACGGCAGGCCGCATACGCCGCGCTCGTCGTTACCGGACTGCAGATCCACCAACATGCTGGCCGTCAGCTGATCGTCTGGATCGTAAAAAGCGCGCAGACGGGCGTCCAACAGACCTTCCGGGACTTCATCATCTTCGGTGAGCGGGAACCACTTTTCATTCGGATAATGAACGAACGGGCCGTTGGCGATAGTGTCGCCTAACCAGAAATCCGCGAAGAAATAGTTGGTGGACAGACGCTCAAAATATTCGCCCAGCGCGGAGGCCAGGGCTGCCTTTTTGGTGGCGCCTTTACCGTTGGTAAAGCACAGCGCGCACTCTTTATCGCGAATATGAACGGACCACACGTGCGGCACCGGGTTCAGCCACGAGGCCTCTTCGATATCAAATCCGAGGTCGAGTAGTTTCTGCTGGAAGCGAGCGATGGAATCTTCCAGGGCGGCATCTTTGCCGGGGATAAATGTCTGGGTCATAGCAATTCGTTTATTGTTGGCAGGATGGGCAATGATACGGGTTTTGCCGGTATGTGGCTATGTCGTTAGCCGCGCCAACGGATAAAAAGAGAAGGGCGCAAAATGGCATGGGGAGAAACTCCACATGCCATAGCGAGTTACAGAATTGGCGTGCAAATACTGACGATCATTGCCGCGCCGGCAAGGCTGGTACCGACAATGCCCGCCGCCATCACGGCGAAGCCGACGCCGAGGGTGAATGGCCCGGTAATCGCACCGATGACAATAGTAGGGATGCTAACCAGTAAGCCAACAGCTGCCGGGATGGATAACAGGCCAAAACCGCCGCTTATGTCGGACATTTCGTTACAGGTTAATTCACGCATAGATATTCCTTTAAAAAGTGAGTCATACCAGTCTCCATAGGCTGGTGCAAAAATTTTAATGAGCCGACAATGTGGCGGTAAATAGTGACCATCACGCGGAAACATAATTCATGAAAAATTGAGGAGATATTCAGGTATTAAATGAGTTGACGAGATGCTTATTAATTATGCGGTCAGCATAAATGCAGAATGGACCACGGAAAGGGGGCGCAAAGGGATCTGTCTGCAGCGATTATGTCGGTTTTATGACGTCAAGCTGGTAGATTCTTTTGTGTGACGGCGTCCGCATTTTGGCAGGGCTTAGTTTTACTCATTGCGGTGCGTGTCACTGAATGATAAAACCGATAGCCACAGGAATAACTTATGCCCGCGACGGTTCGCGTGCAGACAATATAGCAACGTGGTGAGGGGAAATGGCTCAGGTCTATAACTTTAGTTCGGGCCCGGCAATGCTGCCGGCGGAAGTTCTCAAACTGGCGCAACAGGAACTGTGTGACTGGCACGGCCTGGGAACGTCGGTAATGGAAATTAGTCACCGTGGTAAAGAGTTTATTCAGGTGGCTGAAACAGCAGAGCAGGATTTCCGCGATCTGCTTAATATCCCTTCTAACTATAAAGTCTTGTTCTGTCACGGCGGCGGCCGCGGTCAGTTTGCCGGAATTCCGTTAAACCTGCTCGGCGACAAAACGACAGCAGATTATGTGGATGCCGGTTACTGGGCGGCCAGCGCCGTTAAAGAAGCCAAAAAATACTGCACCCCGAACGTTATTGACGCCAAAATTACCGTTGATGGCCTGCGAGCAGTCAAACCGATGAGCGAATGGCAGCTGACGCCGGGCGCAGCGTACCTGCATTTCTGCCCAAACGAGACCATCGATGGTATCGCCATTAATGAAACGCCGAAATTTGCTGATGATGTCGTGGTGACCGCGGATTTCTCCTCTACCATTCTGTCGCATGAAATTGACGTCAGCCGTTATGGCGTGATTTACGCCGGCGCGCAGAAAAACATCGGCCCGGCGGGGCTGACGCTGGTTATCGTGCGTGAAGACCTGTTGGGTAAAGCCAGCGTGGCTTGCCCGTCGATTCTCGATTACAGCGTACTGGACGCCAATGACTCGATGTTCAATACGCCTCCGACCTTTGCCTGGTATCTGGCGGGGCTGGTATTCAAATGGCTGAAAGAGCAGGGCGGCGTGGCCGCAATGGATAAAATCAATCAGCAGAAAGCTGACCTGCTGTACGGCGTGATTGATAACAGCGATTTCTACCGTAACGACGTCGCGGCATCGAACCGTTCACGCATGAACGTACCGTTCCAACTGGCGGATAGCGCGCTGGACAAACTGTTCCTTGAGGAATCATTCGCAGCCGGCCTGCATGCGCTGAAAGGCCATCGCGTGGTTGGCGGTATGCGCGCCTCTATCTACAATGCAATGCCGCTGGCCGGCGTCAAAGCGCTGACTGACTTCATGCAGGACTTCGAACGTCGTCGCGGTTAATCGTCGCGGTTAATCGTTGCGTTATTTTTTCATCCCCGCAGTTTTCTGCGGGGTTTTTATTCTGTTTTTTGAGAGTTGAGTTCCATGGAATCCCTGACGTTACAACCCATTGCGCGCGTCGATGGCACCGTAAACCTGCCCGGGTCAAAAAGTGTGTCTAACCGCGCTTTGCTGCTGGCGGCATTAGCCCACGGCACCACCGTGCTGACCAATTTACTGGACAGCGATGATGTTCGCCATATGCTGAATGCGCTGAACGCCCTGGGAGTTCATTATACCCTGTCCGCCGATCGTACCCGTTGCGAAGTCACCGGCAACGGCGGCCCGCTACAGGCCAGCGGCGCGCTGGAGCTATTCCTTGGTAACGCCGGTACGGCGATGCGTCCGCTGGCTGCGGCGCTGTGCCTGGGGCGCAATGATATCGTGCTGACCGGTGAACCGCGAATGAAAGAGCGGCCAATTGGCCATCTGGTTGATGCGTTACGCCAGGGCGGCGCGCAGATCGAGTACCTGGAGCAGGAAAACTATCCGCCTCTGCGCCTGCGCGGCGGTTTCTGCGGCGGTCAGGTTGAGGTCGACGGCAGCGTTTCCAGCCAGTTCCTCACCGCTTTACTGATGGCTGCGCCGCTGGCGCCGCAGGATACGACCATCGTCATTAAAGGCGATCTGGTGTCTAAACCTTATATCGACATCACGCTGCATCTGATGAAAACCTTTGGCGTTGACGTCGACAATCAGGACTACCAACGCTTTATCGTCCGTGGCAACCAGCAATATCAATCGCCGGGTGATTATCTGGTGGAAGGCGACGCCTCCTCTGCTTCTTATTTCCTTGCCGCCGGCGCTATCAAGGGCGGGACGGTGAAAGTGACCGGTATTGGCCGCAATAGCGTGCAGGGCGATATTCGCTTTGCCGATGTGCTGGAAAAAATGGGCGCTATCGTCACCTGGGGCGACGATTTTATCTCTTGCACCCACGGCGAGCTGAATGCGGTTGATATGGATATGAACCATATCCCCGATGCGGCGATGACCATTGCGACGGCAGCGTTGTTTGCGAAAGGCACCACGGTGCTGCGCAATATTTACAACTGGCGGGTGAAAGAGACCGACCGCTTGTTCGCGATGGCGACTGAACTGCGTAAAATTGGCGCAGAAGTGGAAGAGGGCGAAGACTATATTCGCATTACGCCGCCAGCGACGCTGAAATATGCCGAGATTGGTACCTACAACGATCATCGTATGGCGATGTGCTTCTCGCTGGTGGCGCTGTCGGCGACGCCGGTTACCATCCTTGACCCAAAATGTACGGCGAAAACTTTCCCGGACTATTTTGAGCAACTGGCGCGGATTAGTACGCTGGCGTAAAGCTTTGTCATCTTTCGGGCTGGCATTCTGCCAGCCCGCTATAATTGCGCAATTATTCTACATTTAATTTCTTCTATTCCGTAATTTGCACGCAATGCTCACTTTCTGGCGTATTGATGCGTATAATGCGCGGCGTTTATATTCATGCGCCTTGCTGAAGGAGAAAAAGATGACGGCGAATGTTCCGGTAATCACCATTGATGGACCTGGCGGTGCAGGTAAGGGCACGTTGTGCAAGGCAATGGCGGAAGCGCTTGGTTGGCATCTACTGGATTCCGGCGCTATCTATCGCGTGCTGGCGCTGGCGGCCTTACATCATCACGTTGACGTCGAGTCTGAAGAAGCGCTGGTTCCGCTGGCGGCTCATCTCGATGTGCGTTTTATTTCTACTGACGGCAACCTGGAAGTTGTACTGGAAGGTGAGGACGTGAGCGCGGAAATCCGTACTCAGGAAGTGGCCAACACCGCTTCGAAAGTCGCAGCCTTTCCGCGCGTTCGTGAAGCGCTGCTTCGCCGCCAGCGCGCCTTCCGCGAATTGCCCGGCCTGATTGCTGACGGCCGCGATATGGGTACCGTCGTGTTCCCTGATGCGCCGGTCAAAATCTTCCTCGACGCCTCGGCGGAAGAACGTGCGCAGCGCCGCCTGCTACAGTTGCAGGAGAAGGGTTTTAGTGTTAACTTTGAACGTCTTTTGTCCGAGATAAAAGAGCGTGACGATCGCGACCGTAATCGCGCCGTGGCGCCGCTTATTCCGGCCGCTGATGCATTAGTTCTCGATTCCACTGAACTAAGCATTGAGCAAGTAATTGAAAAAGCGCTACAATATGCGCGCGAAAAACTGGCAGTCGCTTAACGGTTAACCGCTGAGCGTCGTGAGCCTCCGAATTATAGCAGTACCCCCGCAGCAACGGAGTGTTAGCGGGTATGTTAAACAACCCCATCCGGCATGGAGCCAGGTGGACGTTAAATATGAAACCTGAAGATTAAACATGACTGAATCTTTTTTAACTATTTGAAGAATCCTTTAAAGAAATCGAAACCCGCCCG
>CABUCP010000217.1 GCA_902490055.1 uncultured Klebsiella sp.
ATAGCCAGCTTGTTGATGAGGAACTCCATCGCATCGAACTCACCCATCGGGTGAATGATTTTGCGCAGGATCCACATTTTCTGCAGCTCTTCCTGTGTGGTGAGCAGCTCTTCTTTACGGGTACCGGAGCGGTTGTAATCAATCGCCGGGAAGACGCGTTTTTCTGCGATTTTACGTGAGAGGTGCAGTTCCATGTTACCGGTGCCTTTAAACTCTTCGTAAATCACTTCATCCATCTTCGAACCGGTATCGATCAGCGCCGTCGCGATAATGGTCAGGCTACCGCCCTCTTCCACGTTACGCGCAGCACCGAAGAAACGCTTCGGACGGTGCAGGGCGTTCGCATCCACACCACCGGTCAACACTTTACCGGAAGCCGGAACAACGGTGTTATAAGCACGCGCCAGACGGGTGATGGAGTCAAGAAGGATAATGACATCTTTCTTATGCTCAACCAGACGTTTCGCTTTTTCGATAACCATTTCAGCAACCTGCACATGGCGGGAAGCCGGTTCGTCGAAGGTTGACGCAACCACTTCACCTTTCACCAGGCGCTGCATTTCCGTCACTTCTTCCGGACGTTCATCAATCAGCAGCACCATCAGCACGCAGTCAGGATGGTTGTAAGCGATGCTCTGCGCGATATTCTGCAGCAGCATGGTTTTACCGGCTTTCGGCGGTGCCACAATCAGACCTCGCTGACCACGACCAATCGGCGAAGCCAGATCGAGAACGCGGGCAGTTAAATCTTCAGTAGAGCCGTTACCACGTTCCATACGCAGACGAGAGTTCGCGTGCAGCGGCGTTAAGTTCTCGAACAGAATCTTATTGCGCGCATTTTCCGGTTTATCGTAGTTCACCTCGTTAACTTTCAGCAGTGCAAAGTAACGTTCACCTTCTTTAGGTGGGCGAATCTTACCTGAAATGGTGTCACCGGTGCGGAGGTTGAAACGGCGGATTTGGCTGGGGGATACGTAGATGTCGTCGGGGCCGGCAAGGTAGGAGCTGTCTGCGGAACGGAGGAAACCAAATCCATCCTGCAGAATCTCCAGCACACCGTCGCCGAAGATATCTTCGCCACTCTTTGCGTGCTGCTTCAGGATGGCAAAAATGATGTCCTGTTTGCGCATACGGGCCAGGTTTTCCAGCCCCATATTTTCGCCGAGAGTGATAAGCTCAGAAACCGGCGTATTCTTTAATTCGGTAAGATTCATAATGGTGTGGGTTCTTAAACTCGGGGTAAATCTCGAACTTAATGTTGTGAATGGTATGGCAGGAACTTCCATGCCTGTTAGCGGCTTCATCTCGTGTCTGTACGTTGCCTGGTCACAGGAAAGAACGCAGAACTGAAACGACAAGACGGAATAAGTGATAAGCCCGGAATTATTAGCCTCACGCGCATAGTCTGCGGGACGCTTTGGGTAAAACAAGATTCAAACAATGGGTATGTTTAAAACGAAGTCTGGAATTAACTTAGCACGACTCAGGCCGGGCGTCCAGAGTTCCACAAAAAATAGGAATCCGGACGCCGGAATGGCAAACCGATTACGCCAGGTTGGCGTCGAGGAACTCTTTCAGCTGGCCTTTGGACAGCGCGCCGACTTTAGTCGCCGCCACTTCGCCGTTCTTGAACAACAGCAGCGTCGGGATGCCGCGGATACCGTATTTCGGCGCCGTGCCCGGGTTCTGATCGATGTTCAGTTTAGCCACGGTCAGTTTGCCCTGATACTCTTCAGCGATCTCATCCAGAATCGGGGCGATCATTTTGCACGGACCACACCACTCTGCCCAGAAATCGACGAGGGTCAGCCCGTCAGCCTTGAGTACGTCCGTGTCAAAACTGTCGTCAGTCAGGTGAATAATTTTATCGCTCATATATAACTCCACAGGAATAAGCCTGGTGTGTTGGTGTCGCGGCCATCAACGACGTGTTGATGCTACGTTATGCACGCTATTCTTCAGGATGCCTCTTTTATAAGCTACCTGCGCGAAGGGATCCACCATGGACCGCATACGCAGTTGCTTAAGCGCACTGTCTGCAAATCGCCTTGCGGCAGATTTGTCGCCCCCGTTGCGCTTAGTAGTCTAAGCTTTCCGGGATTCGTTCAGTAGCCGGAGACGCACCTTGAATAATTTCGTATATAGCCAACGAAAGGTTGACGTTATTTCACCGGATACGCTTTCTTAATGCAATAGTTAGCTGATATTCTACCACACTATGAGCAAAACACATTTAACAGAACAGAAGTTTTCCGACTTCGCCCTGCACCCGGCAGTTGTCGAAGCCCTTGAAAAGAAAGGGTTTCATAATTGCACACCCATTCAGGCCCTCGCCCTTCCGCTGACGCTGGAAGGCCGCGATGTTGCCGGGCAGGCGCAAACCGGTACCGGTAAAACGATGGCGTTTCTGACGTCAACGTTTCATTATCTTCTCTCTCACCCGGCCATCGCTGACCGCCAGGTTAACCAACCGCGCGCGCTGATCATGGCGCCGACGCGCGAACTGGCAGTACAGATTCACGCCGATGCTGAACCGCTGGCGGAAGCGACTGGCCTCAAGCTGGGTCTGGCTTATGGCGGCGACGGCTACGATAAGCAGCTGAAAGTGCTGGAAAGCGGCGTCGATATTCTGATCGGCACCACCGGCCGCCTGATCGATTACGCAAAACAAAACCACATTAACCTCGGCGCCATTCAGGTTGTCGTACTGGACGAAGCCGATCGCATGTACGATCTCGGCTTTATTAAAGATATCCGCTGGCTGTTCCGCCGCATGCCGCCGGCCACTCAGCGCCTGAACATGCTGTTCTCCGCAACTCTTTCCTACCGCGTTCGCGAACTGGCGTTCGAACAAATGAACAACGCCGAGTACGTTGAAGTCGAGCCGGAACAGAAAACGGGTCACCGTATTAAAGAAGAGCTGTTCTATCCTTCCAACGAAGAAAAAATGCGCCTGCTGCAGACGCTGCTGGAAGAAGAATGGCCCGATCGCGCTATTGTTTTCGCCAACACCAAGCATCGCTGTGAAGATATCTGGGGCCATCTGGCGGCAGACGGCCATCGCGTTGGCCTGCTGACCGGCGACGTGGCGCAGAAAAAACGCCTGCGTATTCTCGAAGAGTTCACCCGCGGCGATCTCGATATTCTGGTTGCAACCGACGTTGCCGCTCGCGGCCTGCACATCCCAGCCGTGACTCACGTCTTTAACTACGATCTGCCGGATGACTGTGAAGACTACGTTCACCGCATCGGCCGTACCGGTCGCGCGGGCGCCAGCGGTCACTCTATCAGCCTGGCCTGCGAAGAGTACGCGCTGAACTTACCGGCAATCGAAACCTATATTGGTCATTCGATCCCGGTCAGCAAGTACAATCCGGACGCGCTGATGAACGATTTGCCTAAGCCGCTGCGTTTAACGCGCACCCGCCCAGGTAACGGTCCGCGCCGTAACGGCCCGCCTCGTAATCGTCGTCGCTCAGGTTAACCCTCTATGCCATACGCTAAGTCTTTCAGGATGCGCCAGGGAGCCACTCCCAGGCAATGCGCTCAGATAAATAGCATGGGCAACGGCGTCCAATCGACGCAGGAGTCGCCTGAAAGATGAAGAGTATGAGTTCCAGCTCGCTATATGCCGCCATCGACCTTGGATCCAATAGCTTTCATATGTTGGTGGTGCGCGAAGTAGCGGGCAGTATCCAGACCCTGAGCCGCATTAAGCGCAAGGTGCGTCTGGCCGCAGGCCTGAATAGCGACAACGCGCTCTCCGCGGAAGCGATGGAGCGCGGCTGGCAGTGCTTACGCCTGTTTGCTGAACGTCTGCAAGATATTCCTCCCGCGCAAATCCGCGTCGTCGCCACCGCCACGCTGCGTCTGGCGGTTAACGCCGGCGAGTTTCTGGCGAAAGCGCAGGAAATCCTTGGCTGCCCCGTCCAGGTTATCAGCGGCGAAGAAGAAGCGCGCCTGATCTATCAGGGCGTGGCCCATACAACCGGCGGCGCCGATCAGCGTCTGGTTGTGGATATCGGCGGCGCCAGTACCGAACTGGTCACCGGCACCGGCGCGCAGACGACTTCGCTTTTCAGCCTGTCGATGGGCTGTGTCACCTGGCTTGAACGCTATTTCGCCGACCGTAGCCTGACCAAAGAAAACTTCGTTCTCGCTGAAGCCGCGGCGCGCGAAGTTCTCCGCCCAATTGCCGATGTTCTGCGTTATCACGGTTGGAAGGTGTGCGTCGGCGCTTCCGGCACCGTACAGGCATTGCAGGAAATCATGATGGCGCAGGGGATGGATGAGCGTATCACCCTGACCAAACTGCAGCAGCTTAAGCAGCGCGCGATTCAGTGCGGCCGCCTTGAAGAGCTGGAAATCGAAGGCCTGACCCTCGAACGCGCGTTGGTTTTCCCAAGCGGCCTCGCCATTCTTATCGCGATTTTCAGCGAACTGAACATTCAGTGCATGACCCTTGCGGGCGGCGCGTTGCGTGAAGGTCTGGTCTACGGCATGCTGCATCTTTCCGTCGATCAGGATATCCGCAGCCGTACGCTGCGCAATATTCAGCGCCGCTTTATGATCGACACCGAGCAGGCGCAGCGAGTAGCCAATCTCGCTATCCATCTGGTCGATCAGCTGAACGACAGCTGGCTGCTGGATCCGCTAAGCCGTGATTTACTCATCAGCGCCTGCGCGCTGCATGAAATTGGCCTGAGCGTCGATTTCAAACGCGCGCCGCAGCACGCGGCCTATCTGGTGAATAATCTCGACCTGCCTGGTTTTACCCCGGCGCAAAAGAAGCTTATCGCCACGCTGCTGCTCAATCAGACCAATGCTATCGACCTTTCTTCACTCCACCAGCAAAACGCGGTACCGCCGCGCGTTGCCGAGCATCTCTGTCGCCTGCTGCGACTGGCGATACTGTTTGCCAGCCGCCGACGCGACGATCTTCTGCCAACGATTCAACTGGCCGCCAGCGACGAAAAACTGACGCTAACGCTGCCGGATGACTGGCTGGAAGAGCATCCGCTGGGCCGGGAAATGGTCGAGCAAGAGTGTCAGTGGCAAAGCTATGTTCACTGGGCGCTACTGCTCAGTAACGGCGATGCGACGAGGTAATTTCTAGCCAGGGGGGCGCATGCGGGAAGAACTGGATTTCAAATCACTACGCTTTTTCTCCACGCTCTACCGGTTAGGCAACGTCTCCCCGGCGGCGGAAGCGCTCGATATCAGCCAGCCCACCGGAAGCCTGCTGCTGAAAAAACTACGCGACCACTTCGATGACCCGCTGTTTGTCCGCGTTGGACAACGAATGGCGGCAACGCCGCGCGCGGACGCTATCGCCCCCACCATTTTTACGCTACTGCAATTGGCCGATAACGATCTGGCGGCCAAACCGGACTTTATCCCGCAGGAGAGCAGCCGTAATTTCACCATCGGCATGACCGATATCAGTCAGATGACGCTTCTCCCGTTGCTGCAAAGTCAGCTTCAGCGGCTGGAAGCCAGCGACATCACCTTCACGGTGCTGAATATTGACGATCAAACCCTCAGCGCGCTGGAGTCCGGGAAATGTGATTTGGCGATCGGCTATCTGACTCAGTTGCCGGACAGCGTTTACCAGCAACATCTGTTCGATCAATCCTATGTCTGCCTGACGGCGGATAACCATCCGCGAATCCGCAGCCAATTCAGCGCCGAAGACTGGCGTCAGGAAAAACATCTCGCGGTGCGCGTCAACGGTACCGCCCACGGTGATATTGACAAACTGCTCGCGGAACACAGCATGCCCCGGCGCATCGCGCTGACCCTGCCCAGTTTTTTGGGCGCGGGCGAGTTGGTAGCCGGCAGCGAAATGATTGCCGTGGTGCCGGAACAGCTGGCGCGCCATATCACCAAACGCTACCCCTGTCGTAGCTGGCCGCTGCCTTTCTCACTGGCCAACATCGCCATTCGCCAGGTCTGGCACCAGCGCCTGCACCGCGATCCGGGGCATATCTGGCTGCGCAAGCAGATTGTAGCCCTTGCCGCCTCAGGCGGTTCTATTAACATTTAAATCATCAAAGAATCGGCTGTATTAGTATTCCCGATACGCCGTATTCTATTTGGTTTA
>CABUCP010000218.1 GCA_902490055.1 uncultured Klebsiella sp.
TACGAGAATATTAATATGAATATGACCTCTCGCCCTACAGCAAAAGACATCCCTCGCCAGCGTTGGCTGAGAATTATTCCGCCGATCCTCATCGCTTGTATTATTTCCTATATGGACCGCGTTAATATCGCGTTTGCTATGCCGGGCGGTATGGATGCTGAATTAGGTATTTCCGCCACCATGGCGGGACTCGCTGGCGGTATTTTCTTTATTGGTTATTTATTTTTACAGGTCCCTGGCGGAAAAATTGCCGTCCACGGCAGCGGCAAGAAATTTATCGGCTGGTCGCTGGTTGCCTGGGCCATTATTTCTGTGCTGACTGGCCTGATTACTAATCAGTATCAGCTGCTGGTCCTGCGTTTTTTATTGGGGGTGGCGGAAGGCGGTATGCTGCCAGTCGTACTGACGATGATCAGCAACTGGTTCCCGGATGCTGAACGCGGCCGCGCCAACGCCATTGTGATCATGTTCGTCCCGATTGCCGGGATCATCACCGCCCCGCTCTCGGGCTGGATCATCACCGTCCTCGACTGGCGCTGGCTGTTTATCATTGAAGGTCTGCTGTCGGTAGTGGTGCTGGCGCTGTGGGCGTACACCGTCTATGACCGCCCGCAGGAAGCGCGCTGGATATCGGATGCGGAAAAAAATTATCTGGTCGAAACGCTGGCGGCGGAGCAAAAGGCGATTGCCGGTACCGAAGTCAAAAACGCCTCGCTCGGCGCGGTACTCTCAGACAAAACAATGTGGCAGCTCATCGCCCTTAACTTCTTTTATCAAACCGGGATTTACGGCTACACCCTGTGGCTGCCCACCATTCTTAAAGAACTGACCCACAGCAGCATGGGGCAAGTCGGCATGCTTGCCATTCTGCCCTACGTCGGCGCAATTGCCGGCATGTTCCTCTTCTCCTCGCTTTCCGACCGCACCGGCAAACGCAAGCTGTTCGTCTGCCTGCCGCTGATCGGCTTCGCGCTCTGCATGTTCCTCTCGGTGGCGTTAAAAAACCAGGTCTGGCTGGCCTATGCCGCGCTGGTCGGCTGCGGCTTCTTCCTGCAGTCCGCCGCAGGGGTGTTCTGGACCATTCCGGCTCGCCTGTTTAGCGCCGAAATGGCCGGCGGCGCCCGCGGAGTCATCAACGCCCTTGGCAATCTCGGCGGTTTCTGCGGCCCTTACGCCGTTGGCGTGTTGATAACGCTCTACAGCAAAGATGCCGGCGTCTATTGCCTGGCTATCTCACTGGCGCTGGCGGCCCTGATGGCGCTGCTGCTGCCGGCGAAATGCGATGCCGGCGCAGCGCCCGTAAAGACCATGAATCCGCGTAAACACGCAGCCTGACACCGTGCCGGATGGCGTCGCGTCATCCGGCAAAACTGGAAGATAAAGATGAGTGAAAAAGAGACCTTCTGGCTGGGTATCGATTGTGGCGGTACTTATCTAAAAGCCGGTTTATACAACAGCCAGGGTGAAGAGCGGCGCATCGAGCGCTGTCCTTTACATACTCTCAGTACGCAGCCGGGTTACGCCGAGCGGGACATGGATCTGCTTTGGCAGCGCTGTCATGAAACCATTGCCAGGCTGCTCACCGCCGCCGGCGTTGACGGTAAACAAATCAAAGGCATCGCGATATCCGCTCAGGGAAAGGGACTGTTTCTGCTCGATAAGCAGGACCGTCCTTTGGGTAACGCGATGCTCTCCTCCGATCGCCGGGCGCTGGATATCGTTCAGCGCTGGCAGCAGGATGGCATCCCTGAACGGCTTTATCCCTTCACCCGCCAGACGCTGTGGACCGGTCATCCCGTCTCCCTGCTGCGGTGGCTGAAGGAAAATGAGCCGCAGCGGTATGCGCAAATCGGCTGCGTCATGATGGCTCACGATTATCTACGCTGGCGTTTAACCGGCGTAAAAGGCTGCGAAGAGAGCAACATTTCCGAGTCCAATCTCTACAACATGACTCGCGGGCAATATGACCCGCGCCTGACGCAGTGGCTGGGTATTAGCGAAATTGACGAGGCGCTGCCGCCAATCGTCGGCCCGGCGGAAATATGCGGGGAAATCACCGCTCAGGCAGCCGCCATTACCGGTCTGGCGACGGGTACGCCCGTTGTCGGCGGTTTGTTTGATGTGGTTTCCACCGCGCTCTGCGCGGGCCTTAACGATGAATCAGTGCTCAATGCGGTGATGGGGACCTGGGCGGTCACCAGCGGGATCACCCGCGGGCTACGCCAGCATGAAGCCCACCCGTACGTTTACGGCCGCTTCGTTAATGAAGGCGAGTACATCGTCCACGAAGCCAGCCCCACCTCCTCCGGCAATCTCGAATGGTTTACCGCCCAGTGGGGCGAAACCTCGTTTGCCGAAATTAACCAGGCCGTCGCCAGCCTGCCAAAAGCCGGTAGCGAACTCTTCTTTCTGCCGTTCCTTTACGGCAGCAACGCCGGTCTGGAGATGACCTGCGGTTTTTACGGCATGCAGGCGATGCACACCCGCGCGCATCTGCTGCAGGCGGTGTACGAAGGCGTGGTCTTCAGCCATATGACGCATCTCAACCGTATGCGTGAACGTTTCACCGCGGCGCAAACTCTGCGTGTCACCGGCGGCCCGGCGCACTCCGATGTTTGGATGCAAATGCTGGCGGACGTCAGCGGCCTGCGCATCGAACTGCCGCAGGTTGAAGAAACCGGCTGCTTTGGCGCCGCGCTTGCCGCCCGCGTCGGCACCGGCGTGTATCGCAACTTCAGCGAAGCCCTGAATACCTTGCAGCATCCCGTACGCACCCTGTTGCCCGATATGACCGCACACCATCTGTACCAGCGCAAATACCGTCACTACCAGGAATTGATTACCGCACTACAGGGCTATCACGCCCGCATTAAGGAGCACACATTATGAGCCGACCATTACTGCAACTGGCGCTCGACCATACCAGCCTGGAAGCTGCTCAGCGCGACGTCGCGCTGCTGCGCCATCACGTTGATATCGTGGAGGCAGGCACCATTCTGTGCCTTACCGAAGGTCTCAACGCGGTGAAGGCCCTGCGCGCCCAGTGCCCGGATAAAATTATCGTCGCCGACTGGAAAGTTGCCGATGCCGGCGAGACGCTTGCTCAACAAGCCTTTGCCGCAGGCGCAAACTGGATGACTATCATCTGCGCCGCGCCGCTGGCCACCGTTGAGAAAGGCCATGCCGTTGCGCAGTCCTGCGGCGGCGAAATTCAGATTGAACTCTTCGGCAACTGGACCCTGGATGACGCCCGCGATTGGTATCGCATCGGCGTTCGCCAGGCGATTTATCACCGCGGTCGTGATGCGCAGGCCAGCGGCCAGCAGTGGGGCGAGGCCGATCTGGCGCGCATGAAAGCGCTGTCGGACATCGGCCTGCAGCTCTCGATTACCGGCGGCATCACGCCGGCCGATTTACCCCTGTTTAGCGATATTCACGTCAAAGCGTTCATTGCCGGACGCGCGCTGGCGGGCGCGGCGCAGCCTGCGCAGGTTGCTGGCGACTTCCATGCCCAAATCGACGCCATCTGGGGAGAACAGCATGCGTAATCATCCCTTAGGTATCTATGAGAAGGCGTTGGCGAAAAACCTCAGTTGGCCGGAACGTTTAGTACTGGCGAAAAGCTGCGGTTTTGATTTTGTCGAAATGTCGGTCGATGAAACCGACGAGCGTCTGGCGCGCCTTGACTGGAGCGCGACCCAGCGCGCCTCGCTGGTCGCGGCGATGCTGGAGACCGGAGTGGCTATTCCGTCAATGTGCCTGTCGGCCCATCGCCGCTTCGCGTTTGGCAGCCGCGATGAGCCAACCCGCCAGCGGGCCCGCGACATTATGACCAAAGCCATTCAGCTGGCCCGTGATTTAGGGATCCGCACCATTCAGTTAGCCGGGTACGACGTCTATTACGAAGAACACGATGACGGTACACAGCAGCGCTTTGCCGAAGGCCTGGCGTGGGCGGTCGAACAGGCCGCGGCGGCGCAGGTCATGCTGGCGGTCGAAATCATGGATACCGCTTTTATGAATTCCATCAGCAAATGGAAAAAATGGGATGAGATGCTCGCCTCGCCGTGGTTCAGCGTCTATCCGGACGTCGGCAATCTGAGCGCCTGGGGCAACGACGTTACCGCCGAGCTGAAATTGGGTATCGACCGCATTGCCGCAATCCATTTGAAGGACACCTTGCCCGTAACCGCGCAATCGCCGGGTCAGTTCCGCGACGTCCCCTTTGGCGAAGGCTGCGTCGATTTTGTCGGCATCTTCCAGACGCTGCATGAGCTGAACTATCGCGGTTCATTCTTAATTGAAATGTGGACAGAAAAAGCCAAAGAGCCGGTGCTGGAAATTATTCAGGCGCGCCGCTGGATAGAAGCGCGGATGCAAGAAGGAGGTTTCACATGTTAGAACAATTGAAGTCCGAGGTATTAGCCGCCAACCTGGCGCTGCCTGCGCATCATCTGGTGACGTTCACCTGGGGCAACGTCAGCGCCATCGACGAAACGCGCAAGCTGATGGTCATTAAGCCATCCGGGGTCGAATACGACGCCATGCGCGCCGAAGACATGGTAGTGGTCGATATCGCCAGCGGCAATATCGTTGAGGGCGCTAAAAAACCCTCGTCCGATACGCCGACCCATCTGGCGTTGTACCGCCGCTATCCGCAAATCGGCGGTATTGTCCACACCCACTCGCGCCACGCGACAATCTGGTCGCAGGCAGGGCTGGATCTGCCGGCCTGGGGCACCACGCACGCTGATTATTTTTATGGCGCAATCCCCTGCACGCGCCTGATGACTGCCGATGAAATTAACGGAGAGTATGAATATCAGACCGGCGAGGTCATCATTAAGACCTTCGAAGCGCGCGATCTCGACCCAATGCAGATCCCGGCAGTGCTCGTACATTCCCACGGTCCGTTCGCATGGGGCAAAAACGCCGCCGATGCCGTGCACAATGCCGTCGTCCTTGAAGAGTGCGCCTATATGGGGCTATTTTCACGCCAGTTAGCGCCGCACCTGCCGGATATGCAGCCTGAACTGCTCGATAAACACTATCTGCGTAAACACGGCGCTAATGCCTATTACGGACAACGCTAACGCCTTATCCGGGCTACGAGGCTGACTCAGTAGCCCGGCTAAGCGCAGCACGAGCCGGGAAATGATATATGCCGGAGCCTCATTCGCCCCTATGCCGAATTAATATGCTCTTTGCAGTAGCGCCGCTTCCAGGCCGCGGGAGTCAGGCTGGTATGTTTGCGGAAGATTTTGCGGAAATAGCCGACATCGTTAAAACCGCACTGCCGCGCCACCTCGCTAAGCGATGATGAATCGCTAATCAACAGCTTCTCCGCCGCCCTTACCCGTTGGCGGTGTAATGCGTCGGTCAACGTTAAATGAAACGCATGACGATAAACTCGCCCGAGATAATCCGCATTGCAGTGCAGCTCTTTGGCAAGGGTCGCCGAGGAAAGCGGCAGATGATACTGGGTCAGGATCATCTGCTGCGCTTTCCACGCCAGCGCATTACCAGGAGTATCGACCGGCAACTCTTCTGCGGCGGCGGAAAGTTGCTGCAAAATCAGCAGTAATATTAATTCCAGTGCGACGCTGCGATGAATATTTTCCTGCTCACGCAAGAATTGGCGGAATAGCGAAATAATATATTGAGGTTCAGCTACGCGGGTATGCTGCGGCAGCGCAATTTTTGGCTGGCATGATGAAACCAACGCCTCCGACGTCATTTCAAAATGAAGCCAGTAGAATTTAAGATCTGCTGGAAATTGTTCCACGCCAACATGTAACCGCTCCGGCCAAAGTAGCAGACTTTCTCCGGCGCGCACGCAGAATGTCTCCTCATCTTCGCGAATCGTTAATGTCCCTTTTTCAACAAAAATGATCTCCCAGGACTGTAACTTCCGCGCCGGGTGGCTGCCGACGCCGCGAGAGATAAACAGGCCACCATTTTGGACTTTAATTGGCAGCGGCATGGATAAATTAAGCATATATATTCACTATTCTATTATCACGACAATAATTAAGTGGATTACGCTTTGATTATTCATCATA
>CABUCP010000219.1 GCA_902490055.1 uncultured Klebsiella sp.
TTAATATCAGCCCAATCAGGCTCATCTTCTTGATTTGTTGAGGCATAAATCGATCCAAACGTGAGCGTCGCCGAACGGCGTCGCCAGGCAAGCAGAAATTGAACGCGGATCCTAGCAATAATCCAGTTTGAAATTGTGGTTATTAGGGCTAATGCAGCGGGGAGAACTGTAAAAATCTTTGAATGAAGGGGATAACGCTAATGACTTCCCTCCTTTGCAAGAAGGGAAGTCTGGCAAATCAGGCGCGATCGACGGTGAACGAAATCACTTCGCCGATAGTCTCTACGCCCAGCGCCAGCATCACCAGACGATCAACGCCCAGCGCGACGCCGGAGCAGTCCGGCAGACCGGCTTCCAGCGCGGCCAGCAAATTATAGTCAATCGGCTGCTCGGGCAGGCCGCGGGCGGCGCGCTTGCGGTTGTCTTGCTCAAAACGCTGCTGCTGCTCGCGCGCGTCGGTCAGCTCATGGAAGCCGTTCGCCAGCTCCATGCCCTTGTAATAGACCTCAAAGCGCTCGGCGACGCGGTGATCTTCGGTACTGATCTGCGCAAGCGACGCCTGACTGGCCGGGAAGTGATAGACGAAGGTCGGACGCTCTTTACCGATGTGCGGCTCGACGCCCATGGCAAACAGCAGCTGCAGCAGGGTATCGCGATCTTCTTCCGTATCGGCGATATTGCTGAGATCGAGTTTTGCCGCCGCTTCACGCAGCTGGGTTTTGTCCGCCGACAGCGGATCAATTTCAAGATAGCGCTGGAAGGCCTGCTGATAAGAGAGGCTCTCCGCAGGCTGGCACTCGAGCACCTGCTGCAGTAAATCGTCAACTTCGTTAATCAGACGATACATGTCGTAGCACGGACGATACCACTCCAACATGGTGAACTCTGGGTTGTGGTGGCGGCCCATCTCTTCATTGCGAAAGCTTCGACACAGTTGGAAAACCGGCCCGCATCCGGCAGCCAGCAGCCGCTTCATGTGGTATTCCGGGCTGGTCATCAGATACAGATTCAGACCCTGAGAGTGGCCGGGGCCGACGAAACGGGTTTCAAACGGGAACATGTGGATATCGGTCACCGTTGCCTGACTCATACAAGGCGTTTCCACCTCCAGCACGCCGCGGTCGGTAAAGAAACGGCGGATTTCCGCCATTACAGCCGCACGTTTTAACAGATTTGGAATGGATGCGCTCGGCTGCCAGGTTGCCGTCTCGCTCATGGTACTTTTCTCCGATTTCATACAAGGGCACGAAGTCTACTCGCAACCGACGGGTGAAACAAATTTTGTGCAATCTGCCGGAGATATTACATATTGATAATTTATCGCTAACTAAATTGCATAAACAAAATTGATAAATAGGCGCACGGATTGATAAAAAAATCGAACGCGTCAATTTTCCCCAGCATCCCTGTGGCTATACTCCTTTACCTATAAAGGAGCAGTGATACTTTTTCGCCAGCCCGGCGGCGAAATACACAAAAACTGGAGGAATGTCGTGCAAACTTTTCAAGCCGATCTTGTCGTTATTGGCGCAGGCGGAGCAGGTCTTCGCGCAGCCATCGCCGCTGCGCAGGCTAATCCAAAAGCCAAAATCGCACTGATTTCAAAAGTCTATCCAATGCGTAGCCACACCGTCGCCGCCGAAGGCGGTTCCGCGGCCGTCGCGCAGGATCACGATAGCTTTGAATACCATTTTCACGACACCGTCGCCGGCGGCGACTGGCTCTGTGAACAGGATGTCGTAGACTATTTCGTACACCACTGCCCCACGGAAATGACCCAGCTTGAGCTATGGGGATGTCCGTGGAGCCGCCGCCCGGACGGCAGCGTTAATGTACGCCGCTTCGGCGGGATGAAAATCGAACGCACATGGTTCGCCGCCGACAAAACCGGCTTCCATATGCTACATACCCTCTTCCAGACCTCCCTCCAGTTCCCGCAAATCCAACGTTTCGACGAGCACTTCGTGCTGGATATTCTGGTCGATGACGGCCAGGCCCGCGGCCTGGTGGCAATGAACATGATGGAAGGTACGCTGGTGCAAATTCGCGCCAACGCGGTAGTGATGGCCACCGGCGGCGCAGGCCGCGTCTATCGCTATAACACCAACGGCGGCATCGTGACCGGCGACGGCATGGGCATGGCCCTGGGCCACGGCGTCCCGCTGCGCGACATGGAGTTCGTCCAGTATCACCCGACCGGCCTGCCGGGTTCAGGGATCCTGATGACCGAAGGCTGTCGCGGCGAAGGCGGTATTCTGGTCAACAAAAACGGCTACCGTTACCTACAGGATTACGGCATGGGGCCGGAAACGCCGCTCGGCGAACCGAAGAACAAATACATGGAGCTCGGCCCGCGCGATAAAGTCTCTCAGGCCTTCTGGCACGAGTGGCGCAAAGGCAACACCATCCCGACGCCGCGCGGCGACGTGGTCTACCTCGACCTACGCCATCTCGGCGAGAAGAAACTGCTCGAGCGCCTGCCGTTTATCTGCGAACTAGCGAAAGCCTATGTCGGCGTCGACCCGGTGAAAGAGCCGATTCCGGTACGCCCGACCGCCCACTACACCATGGGCGGCATCGAAACCGACCAGCAGTGCGAAACCCGCATTAAGGGCCTGTTCGCCGTGGGCGAATGTTCCTCCGTCGGTCTGCACGGCGCCAACCGCCTGGGCTCCAACTCGCTTGCCGAACTGGTGGTCTTTGGCCGCCTCGCCGGTGAACAAGCCATGCGGCGCGCGATGGAAGTCGGCGAAAGCAACGGCGCGGCGCTGGATGCGCAGGTTAACGACGTCGAACAACGCCTGAAAGACCTCGTCAATCAGCAAGGCAATGAGAACTGGGCCAAAATCCGCGACGAAATGGGCATGTCGATGGAAGAAGGCTGCGGTATTTACCGTACGCCGGAACTGATGCAGAAAACCATCGATAAGCTGGCCGAACTGCAGGAGCGCTTTAAGCGCGTGCGCATTACCGACACCTCCAGCGTGTTCAATACCGATTTGCTCTATACCATTGAGCTGGGCCATGGCCTGAACGTCGCCGAATGTATGGCGCACTCCGCTATCGCGCGTAAAGAGTCTCGCGGCGCCCACCAGCGTCTCGATGAAGGCTGCACCGAACGCGATGACGTCAATTTCCTCAAGCATACGCTCGCCTTCCGCGAGGCCGACGGTAGTACGCGACTGGAGTATGGCGATGTGAAGATCACCACTCTGCCGCCGGCTAAACGCGTGTACGGCGCCGAAGCGGAAGCCGCTGAGAAGAAGGAGACGACCCATGGCTGAGATGAATAAACTTAAAATTGAAGTGGTGCGCTACAACCCGGAAGCCGACACCGCGCCGCACAGCGCTTTCTATGAAGTACCCTACGATGAACAAACGTCGCTGCTGGACGCGCTGGGGTACATCAAAGATAACCTCGCGCCGGACCTAAGCTACCGCTGGTCGTGCCGTATGGCGATTTGCGGCTCCTGCGGCATGATGGTCAACAAGGTGCCTAAGCTTGCCTGTAAAACCTTCCTGCGCGATTACACCAAAGGTTTGAAAGTCGAAGCGCTGGCCAACTTCCCGATCGAGCGCGATCTGGTGGTCGATATGACCCACTTTATCGAAAGCCTGGAAGCGATTAAGCCGTATATCATTGGCAACTCGCGCACGCCGGATCAGGGGCCAAATAAACAAACTCCGGCGCAGATGGCGAAATACCATCAGTTCTCCGGCTGCATCAACTGCGGTCTGTGCTATGCCGCCTGCCCGCAGTTTGGTCTGAACCCGGAGTTCATCGGCCCGGCGGCGATCACCCTCGCCCACCGCTACAACGAAGACAGCCGCGACCACGGCAAAAAGGAACGTATGGCGCAGCTTAACGGCCAGAACGGCGTGTGGACCTGTACTTTCGTCGGCTTCTGTTCCGAAGTCTGTCCGAAGCATGTCGATCCGGCGGCCGCCATTCAGCAGGGCAAGGTTGAAAGTTCGAAAGACTTCCTGATCGCCACCCTGAAACCACGCTAAGGAGTGCACTATGACGACTAAACGCAAACCCTACGTGCGGCCAATGACCTCCACCTGGTGGAAGAAGCTGCCGTTCTATCGCTTCTATATGCTGCGTGAAGGGACGGCAGTACCGGCGGTCTGGTTCAGCATCGTGCTGATTTACGGCCTGTTTTCTCTCAAGCACGGCGCCGAAAGCTGGGAAGGCTACGTAGCATTTCTGCAAAACCCAATTGTGGTGATCCTCAACCTGATCGCCCTGGCGGCAGCGCTGCTGCACACCAAAACCTGGTTTGAGCTGGCGCCGAAGGCTGCCAACATCATTATTAAGGGCGAGAAAATGGGGCCAGAGCCGCTGATTAAAGGGCTGTGGGCGGTGACGGCGCTGGCCAGCGTCGTGATCCTGTTTGTCGCGCTGTTCTGGTAAGGAGACGGCCATGATTAATCCCAATCCAAAACGTTCCGATGAACCGGTATTCTGGGGGCTGTTTGGCGCAGGCGGTATGTGGGGCGCGATTATCGCACCGGTGATGGTGCTGCTGGTCGGCATACTGCTGCCGCTGGGGCTCGCCCCTGACGATGCTTTCAGCTATGAACGCGTCTACGCTTTCGCCCATAGCTTCATCGGTCGACTTTTCATTTTCCTGATGATTGTTCTGCCGCTGTGGTGCGGGTTGCATCGTATTCACCATGCGATGCATGACCTGAAAATCCACGTGCCGAACGGTAAATGGGTCTTCTATGGTCTGGCGGCGATTCTGACCGTCGTCACCCTGGTCGGCGTGTTATTCATCTAATACAACAACTCGCCCGGTAGCGATCTGTTACCGGGCTCGCTTATCGCGAAAATCTCCCCGCTTTTTTCCTGCCGCTATCTACACTTAGAGAAAAAGCGGTATAAGGAAATATCTATGCGTCTGCTGCCAATGTTAACCGTGGTTATCGCGTCATTATTGACCGTTGCCTGCAGCAATCCCGTTCCGCCTGCGGGCGTTACCGTGGTCAGCCCATTCGAAAGCCAGCGTTTCCTCGGCACTTGGTACGAAATAGCCCGTTTCGATCATAACTTCGAGAGCGGCCTGGAAAAAGTTACTGCAACCTACAGCCTGCGCAGCGACGGCGGCATTGATGTGATCAATAAAGGCTACAACCCGGATCGCGGTATCTGGCAGAAATCTAATGGCGTAGCTTACTTCACCGGCAATCCCAACCGCGCGGCGCTGAAGGTCTCTTTCTTCGGTCCCTTCTATGGCGGCTACAACGTGATCGCGCTGGATAAAGAGTACCGCTATGCGCTGGTCTGCGGGCCGGACCGTGATTATCTGTGGCTGCTGGCGCGCACGCCGAAGATCTCGCCGCAGGTGAAACAGCAGATGCTGGATATCGCCACCCGGCAAGGCTTCGACGTGAACAAGCTTATTTGGGTTAATCAGCGCTATTAATGCGCGCTAATTTTCAGGCCGATAATGCCGATAACGATACAGGCCAGGCTGGCGATACGCATTGGGCTGGCGGATTCCCCCAGCAGCACGATGCCGGTTATCGCCGCGCCAACGGCGCCGATTCCGGTCCAGACCGCGTAGGCAGTCCCTACTGGTAGTGATTTCATCGCCCACGACAGCAGCGCCATGCTGGCGACCATCGCGACAATAGTGATCACGCTTGGCGCCAGGCGGCTAAAACCATGGGTATACTTCAGGCCAACGGCCCACACCACTTCTAATAAACCGGCGATAAACAGAATTAACCAGGACATAAGGCTCCATGAATGGGGCCGTCCCCAGATGAGATACGCTTACGGGCCGTCCCGCAAGGTGGGTTGAAAAAGCGCTGAGATTATAACCAATGGCATAGTGGATGTGAAGACATGCACAAAGCATGTAAAACCGGTACGGCACGAGGCCGTACCGTTAATCTTTAGTTCTGAGCTTTGGTCGCCGCACCGGAGATCGCGTTACCGCCATCCGAGATATCCTCGCCGACGCCGCGCGTGGTGTTACATGCCGTCAGTGCAGAGGAAAGGACCAAAACAGTAAAGAACGCCGCAATTGCTTTTTT
>CABUCP010000220.1 GCA_902490055.1 uncultured Klebsiella sp.
TAGAGAGGAAGTAAGTGATGAATATTAAACCTATCCGCACGGAACATGATTATGAAGCCGCACTACGGGCGGTTGAACCTTTGTTCGATAATGAGCCCGAGCCGGATACGCCGGAGGGCGATTTTTTTGAGGTGATGTGTCTGCTCATTGAAGAGTATGAGAAAAGGCACTATCCCATTGAACCGCCGACGCCCGTTGAGGCCATAAAATTTCGCATGGAGCAGCAGGGGCTAACCGTGAAAGATTTGGAGCCAGCGATCGGTAAATCTAATCGCGTCTATGAAATTCTCAACGGTACACGCCACCTGACGCTACCGATGATTCGCCGCCTGCACGCTCAGTTCGGCATTCCGCTGGAGAGCCTGATCGGCGCGTGAGACGGCGTCAACGATGGCTCATTCCTTCTGCGTTTCATGCATCCACTGATTTATCGCCTGATTGATCATCGCCAGCACGCTCAGCAGCAGCATCCGCTGCTGCGCTTCGAGCTTCAGATAACGGCGCAGCGGCGGCATTTTACAAACCACTTCGCTGGCGGCCCAGGGTTCAATGCTGCAGCGCCAGCCGGCGTCACCGAGCGTCAGCGAAAAACGGCGGTAGTCCAGTTCGCTTAACGTCTGCTGGAGATTGGGAAAACCGTTGAGATAGCCGGCGAGCGCATCGCTCTCTTTGCTGCCGATAAAGCGGATCGGCTGGCGTTTGAGCCAGCCTGATTGATGGGCGCGGATCTTGCCGCGAGCGGGCCGGATAATCGGCCCTTCGATGACAAATTCGCAGCTGTGGATGCTGGCCATGAACAACCGTTTCTGCCGCACGCTGAAGGTGACGGCGGTGGCGTCGTTAAGCCGCAGCATCGCGCTGCGTTCGCTGAGCTTCTCGCTGCGCCAGCCGGCTAAATCGCGCTGCACCGCGTTCATTAATGGCGTTTCAAACCAGGGGACGGAGGACATCAGGCGTCATCTCCCCGCGAGTCTGTTTTTCATAGTTGCCGATCGCGCGTTCCACCACGTCTTCCACCTCGAGCGGCTTGAACGGGTTGACGCGCTGTATGCACACCGTCCAGAACAGCGCGTAGGCGGCGGTCAGGCCGAGCATGATCCCGAACGGCACCAGCACGTCGCGGCTATCCATCCCCGGCGGGGTGATATTCACGATAGCGATAATAATCCCGACGCTGGAGATAATCTGCGGCAGCGGGAACCACGGCGAGCGGTAGGCGCGCGGCAGGTCCGGGCGGCGAATGCGCAGCATCACCACCGACAGCGTGACCAGCAGGTAGGCCACGCCCCAGGCGCAGACCGCGGCGAGGATCAGCGGCACGATGCGATCCAGATCGCCATTAAGATACCAGGCGTGCAGGCAGGGGATTGCCACGCCGATGGCAATGGCGATAACCGGCGTTTTAAAGCGCGGGTGCAGCCAGGTAAGGAAGCGCGGCAGCGCGCCGTCCAGCGCCATCCCATAGATAATGCGCGGCACCGCGGCCATTAACGTATTAATGGTTGCACAGCCTGCCAACAGCAGGCCGACCCCAAGCCAGTACTGGCCGGCGTGGCCCATCACCCGCTCGGCGAAGGCCGGGATCGCCATCGGCGTATCCAGCAGATGGACGTTATTCGCCGCATCGATCACCACGTTCTCCACCTGGCGGTTAATCGCCGCGCCGTAGATAAACATACAGCTGGCGACGCCGAACAGGCCAAGCGCCATCGCCCGCGGAATCGTGCGGTGCGCTTTTTTGATTTCCGGCGCCATCGGCGTGACCAGTTCGCAGCCGACGAACATAAACATCGCCATGCCGATATAGCCGAACAGGCCGGAGATATCGCTGACGTTAAGCGGGGTACCGAACCAGCCGGAAAGATGGGTTACCGGCGCCATAAAAATACCGCACAGGCCGAAAATGGTCAGCGTCGTCCACATGCCAAAGGTGAGCACGACTTCAACTTTGCCGAAGATTTCCACGCCAATGGCGTTCAGCAGGCCGAAAATGATCACCATACCGACGCCGACCATCCACGTGTTCTGATGGGCGGCCATCTGGGCGTTGACCGATTCGAAGTTCACCAGCGCCATAATGCCGGCGAGGATCGTCTCCGCGGTGCCGGCAAAGATATGGACGATCAGATAGGCGCAGAGCGCGCCGGTGATGGCGAAGAAGCGCCCCATGCCGCAGGAGATATAGTCGTATACCGACCCGGTCGTCGGGATGAGCGTCGCCGCTTCGGCGAAGGTAGTGACCTGCGCCTGCATCATAATAAAAGCCAGCAGTACCGCCAGCGCGAAGGTGTCGCCGCCCATGCCGAATCCGCTGGTGACCGTCAGGATCACCGGGCTTGCCATAATCAGCCCAACCGAGCTGGCGAGGGTAGTCGGAAAGCCGACGACGCCGCGTTCAAGATGGCTGGCGAGTCTGTTACTAAACATAGTCAACCTCTGCACAATGTAGGGGAGGGCAGGGAATAGCCAGCGCCACTCCCGGATAGTCATAATTTAGGCGGGCTTCCGGCTCAACGAATATCGTCCTGAAGATGGATAGCGGCGGGTGATTCTGTGACGCAGTCCATGAATGTGGCGGTGAGTAAACAAGATGGCCCCGGAAAGTGGGGCCATCTGTCTTGCCACGTTGCGCGTATTTCTGCCCGGTGGCGGCTAGCGCCTTACCCGGCCTACCGACGGCATTCGTCCCGTAGGCCCGTGCAAGCGCAGCGCCGCCGGGCATTATCAGCGTGTTAGCGCGTTTCGACGTTCGCCAGGTAGTGCTTGACGAAGCGCGGAGTGAGGATTTTCCATTCGACTTCGGTACCCTGTTTGACAAACCAGCTGTCGCCCGGCGCAAAGCGCTGCGGCTTGCCGCCGGCGACGGTCAGCTCTACTTCGCCCTCAAGCACGGTGGCATGTTCGGTAAACGGATAGGTCATGGTAAAGCTCCCCTCTGTGGACGAAAACAGTCCGCAGGTAAAGGCATCCTGCGGCTCGCCGTAGATCATCGCGCCAGCCACCTGAGGATCGCCGGCGGTCGGCGTGGCGCCCAGCAGGCTAACGCTGCCGATGGGCTGCAGTTCAGGTACCGGTTGTTCGAGTTTAAAAGCGTGCATAGCGTTCTCCTGATTAACTCCGGCCTTTCCAGAAACCGGCGGTTTGGTGCATAAGTTTTCCAGCGGTGACCAGCAGCAAGCGCAGGCTGTCACGGCCGTGGATGGTCGCGTGAGGGATACCGCTCATCAGGCGATAGCGGTCGGAACCGCCATTGATCCCTTCGGCGAGGATTTTGCACACGATGTGCGACGGGGTGACGCCGAAGCCGGAGTACCCCTGGACGTAAAAGACGTTGTCATGTTCGTGTAAAGTACCGATCTGCGGGAACAGGTTGGCGCTACAGGCCATCGGCCCGCCCCAGGCGAAATCGATTTTCACATCTTTCAGATACGGGAAGACTTCCGCCAGTAGCGTACGGTTCCAGGCGGCGAAATCGTTTGGCGTATACTCCAGAAAGCGGGTGGCGCTACCAAACAGCAGGCGATTTTCGCGGGTGACGCGGTAGTAGTTAATCACCGGGCGAATATCGCTGAAGGCACCGCGCAGCGGGCTAATACGCTCGATCAGTTCATCGGAGAGCGGCTCGGTCGACACCTGATAAGAGTAGGTGACCAAGGTTTTGTTGTAGATCTCCGGCTCCATATTATTGAGGAAGCTGTCGCAGGCCCACAGCAATTTGGCGGCCTTGACGCTGCCCATTGCGGTGCGCACCCGCACCTGTGTGCCGTAATTCACCTCCACCACCGGCGAAGATTCGAAAATCTTGACCCCCAGCGAGTGGGCGGCCTTTGCCGAACCAAGCAGCATATTCAGCGAGTGGATCTGCCCGCCGCCCATATGTTTCAGCGCGCCGCAGTAAACGTCGGAGCCGACCACCTGCTGTACCTCTTTACCGGTATACAGCTCGATATCTTCATCAGGGGTGGCGGCCTTAAACTCTTTTTCCCACTGGCGTAGCGTTTTTAGCTGTCGCTGGTTATAGGCAAGGTAGCCGTAGCCGGGTACGAAATCGGCATCAATATTGTATTTACGGATTCGTTCGCGAATGATGCCCGCGCCCAGGTTAGAGATTTTAAATAGCGTCTCCAGCCCCTCTTTACCGACGTGCTTTTTCACCGCTTCAATATCGTGACCGATCCCGGCCATCACCTGACCGCCGTTGCGCCCGGTTCCGCCGTAACCGAGGTGGCGCGCTTCCAGCACCACCACGTTGGTAATGCCCTGTTCCGCCAGCTCCAGCGCGGTGTTAATGCCGGAGAAGCCGCCGCCGATAATCACCACATCGGCTTCAATATCTTCCCGCAGCGCCGGGAAATGGAGGTGGTATTTCTTCGTCGCGCCATAGTAGTTCAGCGCATCGATTTTAATGTTCATCGCGTTACCCTGTCGTCTTGCCTGGCTCAAGGTTTTCATCACAGCATGCCGCGCGGGCGTTGAATATCGCCCGGAAGAATGACGTTCTTTAGAACGATGGGCGGCATAGCGCCGCCGTGCTGTGATGGACTCACTTTGCTGAAAAACGGGTGCCGACGATGAGCGATATAACCTTAGTGGCGGAAGTGACCGCCTTTTTACGCCAGCCTCACGGGCAGTTTATTGCCGGTGAACGGGAGGTGGGCCGCGGCGTGCCGTTTGCGGTGATTAACCCGGCGACCGGGCAGGCGATTGCCGAGGTCACGGCGGCGGATGCCGGCCAGGCGGATCGCGCCATGGAGAGCGCCCGTCAGGCGTTTAGTCAGTGGCGTGATATGCCGACGCTGGCGCGCGGAGCGCTGCTGCTGAAGCTGGCCGATACGCTGGCGGCGCATCGCGAGGAGCTGGCGCAGCTGGAAAGCCTCTGTTCCGGCAAAACTATCATGCTGGCGCGGATGCTGGAGCTGGATCAGTCGGTGGCGTTTTTGCGCTACTTCGCCGGTTGGGCAGGGAAGGTGACCGGCGAAACGCTGGAGGTATCGCTGCCGTCGATGGCCGGCGAGAAATATACCGCGTTTACTCGCCGCCAGCCGTTGGGCGTGGTGGTGGGCATCGTGCCGTGGAACTTCTCGATTATGATTGCCATCTGGAAGCTGGCGGCGGCGCTGGTCTGCGGCTGTACCATCGTATTGAAACCGAGCGAATATACGCCGTTAACGCTGCTGCGGGTGGCGGAACTGGCGAAGGACGCCGGTATTCCGGACGGCGTGATTAACGTAGTGAACGGCGCCGGCGGCGAAATTGCGCAACGGCTGATCGCGCATCCGGCCTGCGCCAAGGTGAGCTTCACCGGCTCGGTGGCGACCGGCGAGAAAGTCCAGCAGTCGGCCAGCGCCTCGGGGAAACGCGTCACCCTTGAGCTGGGCGGTAAAAACGCCGCGCTGTTCCTCGACGACCTGACGCCGGAGGCGATGGTTAACGGCATTATTGAAGCCGGGTATCTGAATCAGGGGCAGATTTGCGCCGCCGCTGAGCGCTTTTATCTGCCGCAGGGCAAACTGGATGCGGTGCTGGCGCTGCTAAAAGAAAAGCTCAGCGCCTTTGCGCCGGGATCGCCGCTGGATGAGCATACGTTGATGGGACCGCTAGCTAACCGCCAGCAGTTTGAAAAAGTCTTGCGGCTCATTCAGGTGGCCCGTGAAGAGGGCGATACCATTGTCTGCGGCGGTGAAGCGCTGCCCGGCGAGGGATATTTCCTCCAGCCGACGGCGGTCAAGGTCCGCAGCGAAGAGAGCACCCTGATGCGTGAGGAGACCTTCGGCCCGGTATGCAGTTTTATCGGCTATTTCAGCGAAGAAGAGGCGCTGTCCCGCATCAATGCATCGCCGTACGGCCTGGCGGCCAGCGTCTGGTCCGATAATATTCGCCAGGCGCTGCGTTTCTCTGACGCCATTGACGCCGGGATCGTGTGGGTCAACATGCATACCTTCCTCGACCCGGCGGTGCCGTTTGGCGGCATGAAAGGATCGGGTATTGGGCGTGAATTCGGTAGCGCTTTTATCGAT
>CABUCP010000221.1 GCA_902490055.1 uncultured Klebsiella sp.
ATTATCATTTGCACTGATTTTAGATATATCTATTTACCTTTACCAAGGCGACGACGGATGACAACAATCAATCAACCAAAATACCCGCAGCGCGTGCGTAACGAGCTACGTTTCCGTGAGTTAAGCGTGCTGCGCGTTGAGCGTATCGGCCAGGCGTTCCAGCGGATCGTGCTGGGCGGCGAGGCGCTCGACGGTTTTGTTTCTCAGGGCTTTGACGATCATACCAAACTGTTTTTCCCACAGGCGGGCAGCGTATTTACGCCGCCGCAAGTGACCGACGAAGGCATTAACTGGGGCGAGGGAGTGCGCCCGGCGACCCGCGACTACACGCCGCTGTACGATGCCGAACGCCACGAGCTGGCTTACGATTTTTATATCCACGATGGTGGAATAGCCAGCCGCTGGGCGCTGGAAGCACAAGTGGGCGATACGCTGGTAATCGGCGGGCCGCGCGGCTCGCTGGTGGTGCCGGAAGATTATGCCTGGCAGCTCTACGTTTGCGATGAGTCTGGTATGCCGGCGCTGCGCCGTCGTCTGCTCGGATTACGCCAGCTGCCGGTGGCGCCGCAGGTGACGGCCATCGTCACCATCGCGGAGGCTTCGTATAAAGATTATCTGGCGGATTTAGACGGCTTTAATATCGAATGGGTGGTCGGCCACAACCCGGCGTTCGTTGCCGAGCGCCTAGCGCAGGTCAAGGTGCCGTCAGAAGATTATTTCATCTGGCTGACCGGAGAAGGCGCGGTGGTGAAATCGCTACTGGCGCGCTTTGAGGAACCGAGTATCGATCAGCAGCTGGTGCGTTCGCAGGCGTACTGGCATAGCAAATAATCGATAGAACGGTAAACCCGGATGGCGGCTACCGTTCGGTGCTGTTAGGTAGCCCCGGTAAGCGCAGCGCCACCGGGTGAGGTTTAGCGTTCCGCCAGCGCCTTAAACACCATCGCCACCGCGTGAGCGCCGGGGTCCATATTGCCGAGCAGGCTCTCGCTGTTGAGATAGGAGGCGCGCCCGGCGCCGGCTTTGCTCGACTGGCAGGTACGATCCGCGCCGGCCTGCGCTGCGGTAAAGGCCGCCTGCAGGTTACCCGGTTCGGCGAGCAGCGCCGCCAGCGCCGGCTGCAGGGCGTCGATCATCGTGCGGTCGCCCTCGTCGGCGCCGCCGTAGAACTTCATCTGCCCCAGACCGGCGTTCAGCGCTTCGGCCACGCTGGCCCCTTGCTCCAGCTTCTGTCCGGCGGCGGTGAAGAAGATCGACATCAATACGCCGCTCGAACCCCCCATCACCACCGTCAGGCGTTCGCCAATCAGCGCGAACAGCGTCGGCAGATCGTTTAACGGCAGCTGCCGGCGTTGGAACAGGTCGGCAATTTCGCGCGCGCCGGCGGCGAAGGTGGAGCCGGTATCGCCGTCGCCCACTTTGGCGTCCAGCGCGTTGAGATGGGCTTCGAGGCCGGAGAGCGTGCTGGTCACCTGCGCCACGTAATCGCCAACCTGCGGGTTGGCCGATGGCGTAAAGGCGACGCGCGCGCTGGCAAGCGCGGACGGCATAACGTTAATCGCCCGCGGCTGTACCGGTTTCTGCCAGCTGGCGGTTTCGACATCCGACAGCAGCGCCTTTTCAATACTCTCTTCCAGCACTATGGTGGTCAGCGAGAAACCTTTCATATCCAGCGCCGTTACCAGCGAAGCCGGGCCGATCAGCCAGTCAACGCGCGCGTGCAGCGGGGTATTAGCGAGTTCGCGGGTCAGAATCGCCATCTCGGCTACCGACACGCCGCCGAGGTTATTGAGCATCACCGCCAGGCGGCCGGTTTCAGGTAGGGTAGCGGTCAGCTTCTCTACCATAATCTGCATGATTTCCGCGCTGTTATGGGTCGCGATCGTCGAGGCTCCCGGCTCGCCGTGGATGCCCATCCCCAGTTCGGCGTGGCCGGGCTGATGGCGCGGCGCGCTTTCCGCTTCCTGCGGCAGGTGACAGCTGGCCAGCGCCACCCCGATGCTGGCGGTGTGGTTGGCGGCGTATTGCGCTTCGCGCAGGACGGTGGCGAGGTTAAAGCCGCGCTCGGCGAAGTAGCCCGCCACCTTATGCACCAGAATAGTCCCGGCGATACCGCGCGGCTGCTTGTTATCCGGCAGCGAAATATCATCGCCGACGATCAGCATTTCCACGTTGTAGCCGAGACGGCGAGCTTTCTCCGCCGCGAGGCCGAAGTTAAGGCGGTCGCCGGTATAGTTTTTGACGATTAGCAGGCAGCCCGCTTCACCGGTTACCGCCTGAATCGCGGTGAGTACCGCGTCGACGCTCGGCGAGGCGAACAGATCGCCGCAGACCGCGGCGGTCAGCATGCCTTTACCAATAAAGCCAACGTGCGCCGGTTCATGGCCGGAGCCGCCGCCGGAAATCACCGCCACGTTGTTTTTATTCAGATCGCGGCGCACCACCACGCGGATGGCCGGGTCGCTCTCCAGGCGGGCGAGGTTGTTCCACGGGCTGGCAATAATGGTTCCCTCGATCACATCGTTGACGAGGTTGGCGCGCTGGTTAAAAAAGAATTGAGACATAGTGGTTCCTGAAGAGTAAGCGAAAACTCACCCTCCGGAGGCGGGCCTCCGGAGTGGTAGCGGTCAACGTAAATTTAGTGGCGGATAAGGCGTTGGTTGCGCGTATCGATCGCGATGGCCTCGCCGGGCTGAATATTATTCAGCGCTTCACCCTGCTGGCAGAGCCATGCGATCCCCGCCGCGCGGGCGATAATCGCGCCGTGGGCCTGCTCGCTGCCGTCGCGCAGGCACAGGCCGGTGACCAGGCGGGTATCTAACTGAAGGACGGTCGACGGGAAGATATTGTCGGCGATAATAATCGTCGGCTCGTCGGGGGTCGGCAGCGCCTCCTTAATACCCTGCAGATGGCGCAGCGTGCGCTGCAGAATATCGTCGATATCGATATAGCGCGCCTGCAGATAGGCGTCATCCAGCTGACGATACTGCTGGCTGAGCTCCATCAGCACCTGAGACCATGCCCATTCCGCCGTGCACTGTTCGGTGAGCAGGCGATCGTTAGCGGCATCAAACAGATCGTCATCGTCGAGCAGGGTGTGGTGACCGGCGAAGATCGCCGCGATATCGGCGTTAAATTTGTTTTCCGCCAGCTCGGTCAGCGCGTTGAGATCGGCCAGCGTCTGGTCGATCGCCTGGCGCAGGCGCTGCTGCTCGCGGGCGATGTCGGCGGCGGAGGGAACGACCGGTTGAATGAGGGCCAGCGGATAAAGCAGCGCGGCGCCTTCAACACGTGCAGGTATGGCGGGTTCCGCTGTCGGTTGCGCCTGCGGCGACTCGCCAAAGTTATCGGCGGCCAGCGCCTGAAATGCCGCCAGCGCCGCATCGGCGTCCGGCCCGCGCGCCAGCAGGCGCAGCTTATCGTGGCGCCGCACCTGCAGCAGGGCGATTTGGTTGAGACTGTCTGGCGTCACGCACTTGCCGTTTTTTTCCAGCACCAGATCGGCGTTAAAGCCGGCCAGCGCGGCCACCAGCTTCGACGCCGGGCGTACGTGCAGGCCGTTGTGATTATTAACAATGACCGAAACCGATTTGGCGTCGCCGGCATCGGCAAGTGTCGGGGCGGCGGCGTCAGGCGTATGCGAAGGTAAACCCAACTGTACCCGCTTGGCTTCCAGGGCGTTCATGGCATCGGCGATAACTTTGTCGATCCCGGCGCCGGAAGCGGCGCTGACGGTGGCCGCCAGCGTCCCTTCGACCAGCGGCGCGGCGCACAGTCGCACTTTGGCGGCAATCGCCGGATCCAGCAGATCGAGCGCGGTTTCGGCGCTGAGCAGGGCGCTACCGATATCCATCATCACCAATACGTGGTCGGTATCGGCGACGGATTCGATCGCTTCCATGACTTTTATTGGATCGGTGCCGATCGGGCTGTCGGGATCGTCGATCCCGGCGGCGATCGCCAGCTTGCAGCCATCGTTCATTAACATCTGCCGGGCCAGTTCTCCGACACCTTCGCCCAGCCGGGCGCTATGAGAAACAATAACCAGGTTTACCATCGCGATTTCCTTACTCTTTGGCGGCGGCAGCCAGCATCTGAACCATAAACATCACCGAAGTCGCGCCCGGATCCTGATGCCCGATGCTGCGCTCGCCGAGATAGCTGGCGCGGCCTTTACGCGCCTGCATGGTGATGGTGGCCTGAGCGGCGCGCTCGGCCACTTCGCAGGCGGCATCCAGCGCGGCAGGGATAGACAGATGCTGCTCGCTGGAATGACGCAGGGATTCGACTACAGGCAGCCAGACGTCGCACATCGTCTTATCGCCTGGTTCCGCTTTACCGCGGTTAACCACGCCGTCCGCGCCTTCGCGGATCATCTGATACAGCTCGTCGAGCGTCAGGCTCTGGTGCGCCTGGGTAACCTGGGCGGCGCGAATAAAGAAGGTGCCAAACAGCGGGCCGCTGGCGCCGCCGACGTTGGAGAGCAGTGTCATCCCGGTATTTTTGAGGATAAAGCCGATATCTTTATCGGCGATCGACGGCAGCTTTTCGACGACTTTGCTAAAGCCGCGGTGCATATTGAGGCCGTGGTCGGCATCGCCGATCTCTTTATCGAGGCCGGTAAGAAAATCGCTCTGGGTGGTGAAAATGTCGCCGCAGCGGTACAGCCAGTCGACGATTTGCGTTCTGTTCAGTGACATGTTGTGCTCCTTATTTTCCCCAGTTTAGCGCCGGGGTATGGACCGGGGCGTCCCATAACGCCAGCGTGTCATCATCGACTTTCAGCAGGGTGATGGAGAAGCCCGCCATATCCAGCGAGGTACAGTAGCTGCCGATGAGGTTGCGTTCGATAACGATGCCGGTCGCTTCGCAGCGCTGGGCGAGGCGGTTATAAACGCCATACAGTTCAGAAAGCGGAGTGGCGCCGAGGTTGTTGACCAGCGCGATAACGCGATCGCCGTTTTGCAGCGCGGTTTTGCTCTGTTTCACTTCCTGCCATGCGCCCTTAACGTTATCCCACTGGCGCAACGTGCGGCTGTATACGCCGTTTTCCAGCAGGGTATCGAACATCTCATCGACGGTTTGATCGAGCGAGCTGAAGCGACGGCGGTCGATGCCAGGCTCGCCGTGGATACCGACGCCGAACTCCATTTCGTCGTCCTTCAGGGTAAAAGAAGGCTGCCCGGCGGCCGGTACGGTACAGGCGCCGAGAGCGATGCCAATCGAGTGGCCAAGGTTATTTAAACGGCGGCCCAGTTCGGCACAGGCTTCCAGCGAGTCACCGCGTTCGGCGGCGGCGCCGACCAGTTTTTCAATCAGGACGGTATTGGCGACGCCGCGGCGTCCGGCGGTGTAGAGGCTGTCTTTTACCGCCACATCGTCATCGATCACCACGGTGGTGACCTTGACGCCGCTTTCGTGCAACAGCTCGGTGGCGGTCTCAAAATTCAAAATATCGCCGGTATAGTTTTTGATAATCAGCAGGACGCCTTCGCCGCCGTCGATCTGCATCGCGCATTCGAACATTTTGTCCGGCGTCGGCGAGGTGAAGATTTCGCCCGGGCAGGCGCCGGAGAGCATGCCCTGGCCGATATAGCCGCAGTGCATCGGTTCATGCCCGCTGCCGCCGCCGGAGAGCAGCGCCACTTTCCCCGCCACCGGCGCGTCGGCGCGGGTCACGTATACCGGGTCCTGGTGCAACGTCAGTTCAGGATGCGCCTTCGCCAGGCCGATAAGCTGTTCGCTCAGTACATCTTCCACACGGTTAATCAGTTTTTTCATTATTTATGCTCCGTAGGAGAGGGTCGATGCCGCTTCTCTATTTTGAAGGCGGGCATCGTGTAGGGGTATCGCCTTTAAGGGTAGTCCGGCGATGTATTGATTCTGGCTGAGCTGGCGCAAAATAAAATGCCGATAAAATAGGTTTCATAACGGAACGTGGAAAATTGTTTTTGTTCCATAGTGGAACGAAATTTATGAAATGCAGAGAGAAATGCGAGCC
>CABUCP010000222.1 GCA_902490055.1 uncultured Klebsiella sp.
ATTAATATTCATAGCACCTGTCAGGCTGAACAACTGTGGCAGCTGCTCACGACGCATCCGCAGGCGCTGCTGATCCTCGACGGCGATCTGAATAGTGAGTTCTGTTGTTGGTTGCTACAGGAGAAGCAGCAGCGTTTTCCGCATGCCAAAGTATTATTGGTGGTTTCCGACGATAATAAAAGCTGGCTGCAGAGGGCGCTGGCGTGGAATGTTCGCGCGATCGCGCAGCGTGAAGATAGCGCCGATATGTTCGCCCAGATCATTAATAGTATTATGCTGGGGATGCTTTGCCTTCCAGGTAACTGGCTAATGACGTCGGCGGGGCGTGGTAAACACGCGGTGCATCTCAGTCGTCGTCAGCAGGAAATTTTAAAACTGCTGGCGGAGGGCAGTTCTAATAAAGAGATAAGCCGTACGCTAAATATTAGCGCCGGGACGGTAAAAGCGCATCTTGAGGCGTTATATCGACGATTGGATGTGAAAAACCGCACCCAGGCGGCAATGGTGTTTAATAACGTTGCCGGAGGTTAAATGGGCTGACAAAAGCGCTCGCACTCCTGCTGGCGAAATGTATTATCGTGGTCAATTTGTCGCCATACGGCCAGCGCCTGGGTAAAGCAGCGGCGATTAAGGTAGCGTACGATGGCGCTCAACTGCGGTTGGCCGCTGTCGTTTAAGCTAAACGCCAGCCCCAGCAGGGCGTCGTACTGCGGCTGGTTGAGCGCGATGGTCAGATGTTGTTGTAATGCCTGCTGGCACTGCAGGAGATCGACCGTCAACAGCATCGCCGCCCGTTCGGCGGTGATAGGCATCTCTTTCTCATCTTCACTAATGGCGTGGCCGTAGCCGACCCGCCATTGGCCAAGTGTATCCTGATATGGCATTAGCGCCAGCCCTTGAGTCTGCTGAATAAAGCGGAGCCCCGCCAGGCTTAGCGTCGGTGCGGTGGTTATGGTCATCGTCTTTTCCTCTGCGGCTGGCGGCAGTGTAGAGGATTGAGATGAGCGCTCCTATTCGCCGGATGGCCAAGGTATTATCGGCCGTCGTGGCGCATCAGGCCGAACAGCCAGTCGTTATGCCATCGGCCATGCAGCCAGTAACACTCTCGCAGTTCGCCTTCCAGAATGAATCCGGCTTTTTCTAACAGATGCCTTGAGGCTTGATTTCCGGCGGTGACGCTGGCGGTCAGGCGGCGGATGCCGCCGGCGGAAAAGGCATAATCGCACAGCGCGCGCAGCGATTCGTAACCGTAGCCCTGGCCCTGGGCCTGCGGGGCGAAAAGAAAGCCCACTTCGGCTATATCGTCATCGTGATGGCGGTAGCCGGTCAGGCCTAGCGGCGTATGGGTTTGGCGATCGCGAACCATCAGGCATAGCCAGTGTGCCGCTTTTGGCGACCACACCGGCAGACGAGAATCAAACGCCGCGCGAATATCGGCGATGGGCCGGTTATCCGCGACGTAGAGCATCACCTGCGGATCCTGCTGCAGGCTGAGAAAAAAGGACCAGTCGTCAAGCTGCAGCGGCGAGCAGCGCAGCCGCGGCGTAAGCAGTTCAGGCATAGTGTCGGCTCCGGTAAAATGCCGGTGGGTCGTTTCTTATGACGATTTTGGCTCGCCGTACAGGCCGATAAGCCGCCGTACCACGCCGTTGGTCCAGCCGAAGCCGTCCTGTAGCGGATACTCGCCGCCGCCGCCTTCATGCGGGGTGCTGCTGGCGATATGGTATTTCTCAATCAGCTTGTGGTGTTTGAGATAGAAATGATTCACCGTTTGCAGCCAACTCTGGGCGATTTCATCGCCGAGCGGATCGTGGCCGTACATTTTGAATCCTTGCACCGCCATCCACTGCAGCGGCGCCCAGCCGTTCGGTTTATCCCACTGTTCGCCGCTGTCATATTCCGTAGCCATAATGCCGCCGGGCGTTAGCAGACGTGCGCGTACCGCATCCGCCAGCCGCTCGGCCTGAACATGGGTCGCCATACCGACGTATAACGTGACGATGCTGGCGGCGGAGAACAGCGCCAGCTGCTCGCGGCGCCAGTCGTAATCGCGAAAACAGCCGCACTCTTCATCCCACAGATAGCGCGTGACCGCCGCCCGCCGCTCGTTCGCTTTACGGCGGAATTCGGCTTCGGCCTCGCGATCGCCCTTCAGGCCGGAGAGATTGGCGATGGTATTTTCCAGCTTAAACAAAAAAGCGTTGAGGTCGATGGGAATAAACTGAGTGGTGCGGATGCTCGCCAGCCGCGTGATATCGCGCAGCCAGCGGCTGGAGTAATCCCAGCCGGAGGCCGCGCCGGCGCGCAGGTCGCGGTAGACCTCATTCGGCGGGCGGCCGGAATGTTTTGCCGTCGCAACGTCTTCCCGCCAGGATTCATCGCGCGGCGTATCGCGGTCATCCCAGTAACGGTTGAGCAGCGAACCATCGGGCATGCGCACCACGTGGCGGTAGGCCTGATTGGGAATGAGTGACTCCGCGCCGTCCATCCAGAAGGCGTACTCCAGCTTGAGGTGATCGAGATAACGTCGCGCACCGCGTACGCCGTCTTCTTCGAACAGTTCGACCATCAGGGCAAACACCGGCGGCTGGGAGCGGCTGAGATAATAGGTGCGGTTGCCGTTGGGAATGTGGCCATAGGTTTCAATCATCCATGCGAAGTTATCGGCCATGCACTTCAACAGATCGCCGCGACCGCTTTCCGCCAGCCCCAGCATGGTGAAGTAGGAGTCCCAGTAATAGGTTTCGCTAAAACGGCCGCCGGGGACGATATACGACTGCGGCAGAGCCAGCAGCGACGACCACGGAATATGATCCTGCGGCTCGCGGGTTAATACCGGCCACAAATGATCGATGTGCTCTTTGAGCGTCAGCTGCGGGTCGGAAGTGTAATCATCAGCGCGGTTATCCGGCATCCAGAAGTTGTCTTCGACAAACTGGCGTAGATCGAACTCCGGCGCGCGTTTCACCCGCCGGTAGTGCATCAGAATATCCAGCGGATCGCGTTTCGGCGCGCAGTCGGGGAAGGTTTTGCTATCGACGAAGATGCGCGATTTTTGCACATTGGTAAACAGCTCGAGATAGCGGTCGGCGGGGGTCAGGGCGTCCGACGCCGGTAGCCCTTCAATGATTTCCGGCTCCGGTTCGGCGTCAAACATTTCATCCAGTTTTAACTCATACGGATCGGCTTCGTAGCATGGATCGTTCTCGATCCTCAACTCGTCGTCATCATCGTTGCGTAGTCTCTGGCTGAACATAGCGATACAGGCCTCCGGATAGCGTGAGTTCGGGGGGCCGGGCGTGCCCGGGCTCTCTATTAAGCGTAGACACTCGCTTCGGTCTGTGGAATGTAAACTGTGCGTCAGGTCACGATTTTTGCCAGAGGAGAGCCGCTGGGAATTGGTTTAATTATATGAAAATAAACAATAATATTAATTTTACGCACTAATGCGCGAAAACGAAATTCAGAGCATTCATTATGCAACAAAATTTGAACCGCCTCGGGTAAGCGCAGGCGGTTACCCCGTTTACTCCCAGGCGGCTTCCAGCATCTCCAGCAGCTGTTCTGAATCCAGCACCACCGGATTGGCTTTCATCGAGGAGGAACTACTGGCGGCCAGCGCCGCGGGCTCCAGCGCCGCGCGCGGTACACCGAGGTCGCGTAAATTGCCGAGCCCCGCGCGCTGGCTCCATTCGCGCAGGCTTTGCCAGGCGATATCCGGCGAGACGCCGAGCCCGGCGGCGAGCCACTGACGCACCTCCAGGAAGCGTTGGCGCAGCGCCCGATCGGTCGCCTGGGATTCATTTAGCTCAAGGCCAAAGGGCAGCAGGCAGCCGCAGAGCGCGCCGTGGGAGGCATCGCTTAGCCCGCCGAGCGGCCCCGCCAGCCCGTGGACCACGCCAAGCCCGGCGTTGGCCAGCGCCAGCCCGCCGCACAGGCTGACCCACGCCAGTTCGTCGCGGCTGTCCGGGCACTCTTTTTCCATCAACGTTTTTAACGCGACGATGCCGCGCGGGATCGCCTCGCGACACAAGGCGTCGGTGAAGGGGGTGGCGCGAGTACACAGCCAGGGTTCGATCACCTGGGTTAACGCATCAAGGCCGGAACCGAGTGTGACCGCGCGCGGGGCGTTGTCGGTTAATGACGGGTCGACAATCGCCAGCAGCGGCAGCATACGATCATCGCGCAGGCTGACTTTGCGCTGTTGCTGCGGCACGTTAATGACCGCGTTTTTGGTGACTTCCGCGCCGGTGCCGGAGGTTGTCGGAATAGCGACAAAAGGCAGCGGACGGGCTTCTAATACTCGCCCCGTCCCGACCACTTCCAGATATTCAATCACCGGGCCGCTTGCCGGAACCAGCGCGGCAATGGCTTTTCCGGCATCGATCGCCGCGCCGCCGCCGAGACTCACTACCGCGCCAACGCTATGCTCGCGCGCCAGCCGCACGCCGCCTTCGATATCGGCGAGCGTCGGCTCCTGGGCGATAGCAAGGGTGATGACCTTGAGATTCAGCGCGTTGAGCTCGCTGAGTAAAAATTCTGCGCGGCTCGGGTTCGCGCCGTGAACCAGCAGCACCGGGGTATCGTATTGCGCCAGCCACGGCGCCGCGCTGCGGGCCTGGCCGCGGCCGAAGCGGATATTGCCCGGCGTCAAAATGTTGAAAGAAGTGACCATGTAGGGGGACCTGTGGTGGATAATCATTATGCAATCCACTATACCCGTTATTCTTCAAGTTGCATGTGCGTTGGCGACGTGCGTTCGTTCATCCTGAGATGCTAAGTTGAACGCTAAATCAGCGCCCGACGGCGTAGCGTAGCCGCCGATTTAGCGTTGCGGGCGGGTACTGCCCCTGACGATAAGTTTCCCCTGTAGGACGTGCTGAACTGCGCTCGTTTCAGCAGCACCCAACTGCGTTTTTAGCACGGCGATGGCGGTATCAACCATTTCCGATAGCGGCTGGACCCAGGTGGTTAAATTTATCAGCGGCCAACTGGCCATGGCGATATCATCGAACCCGACAACGGAGATATCTTCACCCGCCTTCATACCCATTTCGCCGACGACCACGTTGAGGGCGGCGATGGCCATCATGTCGTTGGCGCAAAACAGCGCGTCCGGCGGCGTTGGCAATGCCATCAGCCTGCGGGTGGCGTTCATGGCTTCCTCTATCGACCACATGCCGCTATCGCGCAGCATTGGCCGCGCGCCGCGTGCCTCCAGACGCTGGCGAAAACCAGTCTCCCGGTCGCGGCTGGTAGAGGAGGTATCTCTACCGGCCACAAACGCCAACTGCTGATGGCCAAGATCCAGTAGAAAATCGGCAATCGCGGCGCCGCCGGCCAGGTTATCGCTGGTGACGCTGGAAACCGACTGACTGTCGTTTTTACGGTTGAGCAGCAGCACCGGCAGGCCGAGTTGCTGGCATTCATGAGCAAAATGCGAGGAAAGGCTGCTGGACACCAGCACCAGCGCCTCAACGCGATGGCGCAGAATCTCTTCCATGATCGGGGTTGTGTCGTCATCGCGGTACATCGAAAACAGCAATACCCGGTACCCCATCAGGTTCAATGCCTGTGACAGTTCATCCAGTACCGCGGCGTAGAAGGGATTTACCAACCCTGGCACCACGATACCGATAAGCGTTGAGCGGCGGGTGATCAGCGACTGAGCGATAAAACTCGGACGATAGCCCAGCTCGGCGGCGATCTTACGCACCTTTTCTTTGGTAACCGGCGAGATTTTCGCCCCTTCGGTAAAGGCGCGGGACACCGCAGACTGCGAGACGCCAGCCGCTTTCGCGACGTCGTAACTGGTGACTGCTCGTTTGTTTGGACCTGCCATTCCGTTGTCTCTCCTGACCAATGCCCCGCCATTATGCGTGAATATGTCCACCTGTCACTAATTTTGCGATCTCTGTTGCATTCGAATGCATTGATGCTTCACATAACATTT
>CABUCP010000223.1 GCA_902490055.1 uncultured Klebsiella sp.
CACTTGCTTTTTACACTGCTCCGTTAAGGAATTTCCATGCTCAAATCCACTCTGGCGGCGATGGCTGCCGTATTCGCCATTTCAGCTTTTTCTCCCGCCATGGCGGCAAAGGGCGACCCGCACGTTTTGCTGACGACTTCGGCTGGCAACATTGAGCTGGAGCTGAACAGCCAGAAGGCGCCGATTTCTGTCGATAACTTCCTTAAGTACGTGAACAGCGGGTTCTATAACAACACCACCTTCCACCGCGTGATCCCGGGCTTTATGGTACAGGGCGGCGGTTTTAACGAGCAGATGCAGCAAAAGCAGCCGAACCCGCCGATTAAAAACGAAGCCGACAACGGCCTGCGTAACACTCGCGGCACTATCGCCATGGCGCGTACTGCCGATCAGGACAGCGCGACCAGCCAGTTCTTCATCAACGTTGCTGATAACGCCTTCCTCGATCACGGCCAGCGCGATTTTGGCTATGCGGTATTTGGTAAAGTGGTCAAAGGGATGGACGTCGCTGACAAGATTTCTCAGGTCCCGAGCCACAACGTTGGCCCGTACCAGAATGTTCCGTCCAAGCCGGTGGTTATTCTGTCGGCGAAAGTCCTGCCGTAATCTTCCCCTGCGCGGGCAACCTGCTCGCGCGCTGCGCGCCTCTCTGCGTAACCCTGAATTGCTGCTTATACTTGTGGCACACAGGGGACGATAAGGGAGGCGACCATGCGTTTACTCACCGATAAGCAAAAATCCCGACTCTGGGAGCAGACCCGCAATGCCAATTTTCAGGCCAGCCGACGCCTTGAAGGCGCCACGGTGCCGCTGGTTAGCCTGACGGCAGATGAAGCGCTGGCGCGCCTTGCTGAGCTCAGGAGGCGTCATGAGCGATAAATATGGCGACGATCGCGACCCCTATCTCTATCCGGCGCTGGACGTGTTGCGTAACCGGCTGGGCATTCATCAGGCGCAGCGGCTGGAACAGATGGCCTGGGAATTCACCTCGCTGCGCGCCGCGACGATTCCACTGGGCCCGCGCGGCCGCGGCTTGCCGCACCTTTGCGCCATTCACCGCCAGCTGTATCAGGACCTGTTTGATTGGGCGGGTAAGCTGCGGGAGATCGATATCTACCAGGGCGATACGCCGTTTTGCCACTTCGCATGGATAGAAAAAGAGGGCAACGCGCTAATGCGCGGGCTGGAAGAAGAGAACTACCTTGCTGAGCTACCCAGAGAGGCGTTCGTTGAGCGCCTGAGCTGGTACTACGGCGAGATCAACGTCCTGCATCCGTTTCGCCTTGGTAACGGTCTGGCGCAGCGTATTTTCTTCGAGCAACTGGCGATTCACGCCGGCTATCTGTTGGACTGGCGGGGCATCGAGCCGGATGCGTGGAGCCAGGCCAACCAGTTAGGGGCGATGGGCGACCCGGAACCGCTGGAGCAGATCTTTCGTAAAGTGGTAAGCGAAGCGCGGGAATCTGAGTAGAATAGCCCGGTTTTATTTTTCCGGAGCCGCTATGATCCTGCTAATCGACAACTATGACTCTTTCACCTGGAATCTGTACCAATATTTTTGCGAACTGGGCGCAGAGGTGCTGGTCAAGCGCAACGATGAGTTGACGCTGGAAGAGATAGCGTCGCTGGCGCCGGAGAAAATTGTTATCTCCCCGGGGCCCTGCACGCCTGATGAATCCGGGATTTCGCTGGCGGTTATCCGCCACTATGCCGGGAAAACGCCGCTGCTCGGCGTCTGTCTCGGGCATCAGGCCATCGCGCAGGCCTTTGGCGCTACTATCGTGCGCGCCGCGAAGGTCATGCATGGCAAAACGTCGCTTATCGAACATAAAGGCGAAGGCGTTTTTGAGGGGCTAAACAACCCGCTTACCGTGACCCGCTACCATTCACTGGTCATCGACCCGTCAACGCTCCCTGATGCTTTTATCGTAACTGCCCGCAGCGCCAGCGGTGAAATCATGGGGATCCGCCACCGAGAATGGGATCTGGAAGGGGTACAGTTCCACCCGGAGAGTATTCTCAGCGAGCAGGGCCATCAACTGTTGGAAAACTTCCTCAAACGCTGATTTGTAGTTGCCATTAACTGATTTATTATGCATATTTTGTGATTAAAACATCGCAATCATTGCTGCATAACAGAGAAGGATGGGCATCACATGGCAACAGAGCAACCGGCAATCACCCGCGCCACATTCGATGAAGTCATTCTGCCGATTTATGCACCGGCGGAGTTCATCCCGGTGAAGGGTAAAGGCAGCCGCGTTTGGGATCAGCAGGGCAAAGAGTACGTTGATTTCGCCGGCGGGATTGCGGTGACGGCGCTGGGCCACTGCCATCCGGCGCTGGTGGCGGCGCTGCACGAGCAGGGCGAAACTCTGTGGCATACCAGTAATGTTTTTACCAACGAGCCGGCGCTGCGTCTGGGCCGCCAACTGGTGGATGCCACTTTTGCCGAGCGCGTGGTGTTCATGAACTCCGGAACGGAAGCCAACGAGACGGCGTTTAAGCTGGCGCGCCACTACGCGGTGACCCGCCATAGCCCGTACAAAACCAAAATCATCGCTTTCCACAACGCTTTCCACGGTCGTTCGTTGTTTACCGTCTCGGTCGGCGGCCAGCCGAAATACTCTGACGGTTTCGGGCCGAAGCCTGCGGATATCGTGCATGTACCGTTTAACGACCTCCATGCGGTGAAAGCGGTGATCGATGACCACACCTGTGCGGTGGTGGTTGAGCCGATTCAGGGCGAGGGCGGCGTGATGGCGGCGACGCCGGAATTTCTCCAGGGGCTGCGCGAACTTTGCGACCAGCATCAGGCGCTACTGGTGTTCGATGAAGTTCAGTGCGGGATGGGGCGTACCGGTTCGCTGTTCGCCTATATGCACTACGGCGTAACGCCGGATATTCTCACCAGCGCCAAAGCGCTCGGCGGCGGCTTCCCGGTCAGCGCGATGCTGACTACCAACGAGATTGCCAGCGCTTTCCATGCTGGCTCCCACGGTTCAACCTACGGCGGTAACCCGCTGGCCTGCGCGGTGGCGACCGCGGCTTTCAATCTGATTAACACTCCAGAGGTGCTGGATGGCGTCAACGCCAAACGGGCGCTGTTCGTCGAACACCTGCAGCAGATAGATGCGCAGTTCGATCTGTTCAGCGAGATCCGCGGCATGGGGCTGTTAATCGGCGCGGAGCTGAAACCGCAGCATCACGGACGCGCGCGTGATTTCCTCTACGCCGCGGCGGAAGCCGGGGTAATGGTATTGAATGCCGGGCCGGATGTGATGCGTTTTGTCCCATCGCTGGTGATTGACGATAGCGATATTGCCGAAGGGATGGCGCGCTTCGCGCAGGCGGTTAAAAAGGTGCTTAACGCTTAGTGGTGCGTAGCCAAATACCGTGATGCGGACGCTGACGCCATGCCACCGACGAAATAGTGTGCATGGTGTTCAGATGGCCCAAAATCCGCTGCAGGTGCTGCTCAAGGGTACTCAGCGGCCCACGCAGCACCTCCGCGTCCTGCGACTCCATGATATTCACATCGCCCGCGCTGCCTGGCCCGTCTGAATCCAGGCGCTGCTGGCAGCGCTGCAGGGCTATCTCGCAAGATTCCAGATAGCGCTGCGCCAGATCCGGCGTCAGCATTGTATGCTCGCGCGCCAGCGTGGTCATCGCGTTGATATGTTCAACGATAAATTGGCTGTGCGTGACCCACAGTTTCATATCTTCCAGATAGTGCGAGTTAAAGCCCGGTTCCTGCATCGCCTGATTAAGCGAGTTATACAGCGCGTTGTGGGCCTGGTTAACGCGCATGCGCTGGTAGGCCAGCGCCGGCGCCTGCGGGTCATCGCTGAGGATCAGGCGAATGGCCTCCTGGTCAGCCTCTAAGGCATCATGGGCGTTTTTACGCAGCAAGCCGCTCTGCCACTGCGGCCACAGCCAGACCATGCCGCCAAAGGCGATCAGGCAGCCGATAATCGTATCGATAAAGCGGGCGACGATAAACTGCTCGCCGTTCAGCGTCAGCAGTTGCAGGGTATATACCGCCGTGACGGTAAAGCCCACCATTGCCCAGCCGTAGTGTTTACGGATGATGAGGTAGCTGAGCAGCGTGATGAATAACATGCCGCTCAGCGTATAGCTCTCGGGGACGTGAAAGTGCAGCGTCAGCCAGGCGATAACCAGGCCCGCCAGCGTGCCTGCCGCCCGGTGCACGATACGTACCCGGGTCGCGCCGTAGCCGTTTTGCGTGACGAACAGGATGGTCATCAGGATCCAGTAGGGCTTCGGCAGATGCAGAGCGCTGCCCATCAGGCTGGCGACGCTTAACATGACGCTGATACGCGCGGCGTTGCGCAGCGCCGGGGATTTCAACGACAGGTAGTTTTTCAGTGCCGGCAGCAGCGGCAGGCGCCGCTGTTTGTCCGCCATCAGGTCACGGGTGTACAGCGGGCGCTGGGTACGCAGCACCCGAGCTATCCGGCTGAAGTGCCAGGCGCAGAATTGGCCGACCGGGTTATCGGGATGCTGATAAGCGATTTTCTCCAGCGCGCCAATCTGCTTATCCATCTGAAAGCGGCGCGGGTAGCGATGGTAGAGAATATCGTCCGCCAGAACCCGCAGGCGGGCGGCAACGGTCTGAGCGTTCCAGCGGATCACCGCTTCCGCGTGGCTGCGTTCCACCAGTTTTTGCACCTCTTCCGGCTGGTGCAGGCTGACCGAAATATGCTCCTGCAGATCCAGGCCAACCTGAAACGCGCGCAACAGCCGCTTGTGGTCGCTGCGCTGGTTAGCGGCCAACATATGCATCTGCTGATAGCACTGGGTAATCAGATCCACCACCTTCTGCTGGCGGGTGAGCAGCGGCGGCAAGGAGGTGGTCGGGTCGGTGTGCTGTGTCAGCAGGCTGTATTTGGCCTCGCAATAATCGGCCATTTCGCGATACAACAGGCTCAACGACTCGCGCAGCGGCTGTTCCCGCCAGAGCCAAAACCAGAACCAGTTGAAGACTCCGTACCATAAGGTGCCAAGGGCGTAGATCAGCAGCGGCTCCCAGATCGGCATATTACCCGCCAGGCTGAGGGTAAAAATGGCGGCGATAAGCGATGCCGGCAGTAATCGGGCGTGCAGTGAGCTAATCTCCGCCGTCACGCCGAGCAGCAACGCCAGGCCGCTTAAAATCAGCGGTAGCGGAATTTCACGCGCCAGCAGTAATTGCACAATCAAGCTGCTGCCGGCAAACAGACTACCGCCAACGATCAGGCGTTTGAAAAAGCGCTTATGCGGGGTGTCGAGACCGGCAATGTTGCAACAGGCGGGAACTAAAGAGAATAGCAGCCCTTGCTGCAAATGACCGAGCAGAAGACCGATGGCCACGGGTAGGCATAACACCAGCGTTTGCCGCAGTGCATAGTTGACTTCCGGGTGGTAAATCAGCCTGCGCCACATGGGGGAAACAAAAACGGCGTACTGCGCGGGGCAATACGCCGTTTACCGACTTAACGGGTACCGTAGACGACGATAGTTTTACCGTGGGCGGAGATCAGGTTTTGATCTTCCAGCATTTTCAGAATACGGCCGACGGTTTCACGGGAACAACCGACGATCTGGCCGATTTCCTGGCGGGTGATTTTGATCTGCATCCCGTCCGGGTGGGTCATGGCGTCAGGCTGTTTTGCCAGATTCAGCAAGGTCTGAGCGATGCGGCCAGTCACGTCGAGGAAGGCGAGGTTGCCGACTTTCTCGGAAGTGACCTGCAGACGACGCGCCATCTGCGAAGAGAGGCGCATCAGGATGTCCGGGTTCACCTGAATTAACTGACGGAATTTTTTGTAAGAGATCTCGGCCACTTCACATGCGGTTTTCGCACGTACCCAGGCACTACGTTCCTGACCTTCTTCAAACAGACCTAATTCACCGATGAAATCGCCCTGGTTGAGG
>CABUCP010000224.1 GCA_902490055.1 uncultured Klebsiella sp.
AACAAAAGTTATTAACATCGGGCATTGTTTTCAATAACGGATTAAAAAACCTTATATCGACTGATTTACTCTCATCCTTAAGAACGATAGTTTTTTGCATTTTTTCATTTATACCCTAAAGAAATATCGAGAATTTAACACCGCGGCTAAATCAAATGATTACGCCTGACTCGCTGTTGCCCAAATACGCCGACCCAGGCCAGCAATTAATAGAGGATAAGCCGATGCTGAATATCGCCGCCTTACGCCAGCAGCAAATTCCACTGACCGTGGAACCGCGCTCATCGGTGCCGTTTCATATTCTGATGAAACCCATTGGCCCGGCCTGCAACCTCGCCTGTCGCTATTGCTACTACCCGCAGGACGAAGCGCCGGTCAAGAAAATGGATGAGGCGCGGCTGGAACAGTTTATCCGCCGCTATATTGCCGCCCAGCCCGCCAGCGCGCGGGAGATCAACTTCGTCTGGCAGGGCGGCGAGCCGCTACTCGCCGGGTTAAGTTTCTATAAAAAAGCGATTGCCCTGCAGCAGCGCTACGCCCCTGACGGCGTGACCATCAGCAATAGTCTGCAGACCAACGGGACGCTAATCAACGATGCCTGGTGTCGGCTGTTTCGCGAGCACCGCTTTATCATCGGCGTCAGTCTCGAAGGTAGCGAAGCGCTGCAAAACCACCATCGCCCGGATAAACGCGGGAAGACATCCTGGCCAGCGGCGCTGCGCGGTATCGCCCTGCTCCACCAGCATCAGGTGGAGTTTAACCTGCTGGTGGTCGTGCATAACGAAATGGCCGCGCACGCGGCGGCGATTTATGACCAGGTGGTCAGCCTTGGCGCACGCTATCTGCAGTTCCAGCCGCTGATGAGCGAGGGCGCGGCGCTGCGCCAGGGCTATCAACTGAGCGCCGATAACTGGGGGCGCTTTATGGTCGGCGTCTGGCGGCAGTGGCAAAAGCGCTGCGATATAGGTCGGGTGTTCGTTATCAATATCGAACAGGCGTGGGCGCAGTACTTCACCCACACCAGCGGCAGCTGCGTGCATAGCGCCCGCTGCGGCAGCAATCTGGTGATGGAGTCCGACGGACAGCTTTACGCCTGCGATCATCTGATCAACGCCGAACATCGGCTGGGCCGCCTTGACGAGCAGACGCTCGCCGCAGCGGTCGACGTTTCGACTCAACTCCCTTTTGGCCAGCAAAAAAGCCTGCGCCGCGAATGTCAGACCTGTTCTGTAAAAATGGTCTGCCAGGGCGGTTGCCCGGCGCATCTCAACGCCGCCGGCAACAATCGGCTCTGCGGCGGTTATTACCGTTTCTTTAGCGAAATCCTCGCGCCATTACGCCCTTTTTCCCGCGATCTCAACGGCCTGCAAGCCTGGCGAGCCGCGTTTATCGGGGCCGCGCATCTCGCGTAGCCCTTTGCCCTGATGGTAATTCCCCCTGAACAGGAGAATCAGTCGTGAACAAAAAAGCCATGGCCGCGGCGGTCAGTATGATCCTCGCCGGCGGCGCGCACGGCGCGCAGAATGAGCATCCGAACGTCATCGTGATTATCGCTGATGATATGGGTTATTCAGATATCAGCCCCTTCGGCGGCGAGATCCCAACGCCTAACCTGCAGGCGATGGCTGAGCAAAGTATTCGCATGAGTCAGTATTACACCTCGCCGATGTCGGCCCCCGCGCGTTCAATGCTGCTGACCGGCAACAGCAACCAGCAGGCCGGGATGGGCGGTATGTGGTGGTACGACAGCACCATCGGCAAAGAGGGCTACGAACTGCGCTTGACCGACCGCGTCACCACCATGGCCGAGCGCTTTAAGGATGCTGGCTATAACACCTTGATGGCCGGCAAGTGGCATCTGGGATTTGTTGCCGGCGCGACGCCGAAGGATCGCGGCTTTAACCACTCCTTCGCCTTTATGGGCGGCGGTACCAGCCACTTCAACGACGCAATACCGCTGGGGACCGTTGAAGCGTTCCACACCTACTATACCCGCGACGGCGAGCGCGTCTCCCTGCCGGATGATTTCTACTCCAGCGAAGCCTACGCTCGCCAGATGAACAGCTGGATTAAAGAGACCCCTGAAGATCAGCCGGTCTTCGCCTGGCTGGCCTTCACCGCCCCGCATGACCCGCTGCAGGCGCCGGATGAATGGATTAAACGGTTCAAAGGCCAGTATGAGCAGGGCTACGCCGAGGTCTATCGCCAGCGTATCGCCCGTCTGAAAGCGTTGGGGATTATTCATGACGATACCCCGCTGCCGCACCTGGAGCTGGATAAAGAGTGGGAAGCGCTGACGCCGGAACAGCAGAAATATACGGCGAAAGTCATGCAGGTGTACGCCGCGATGATCGCCAATATGGACGCGCAAATCGGCACGCTGATGGAGACGCTGAAGCAGACCGGGCGCGATAAAAATACCCTACTGGTCTTCTTAACCGATAACGGCGCCAACCCGGCGCAGGGCTTCTATTACGAATCTACGCCGGAATTCTGGAAGCAGTTCGATAACAGCTACGACAACGTGGGCCGCAAAGGCTCGTTCGTCTCTTACGGCCCGCACTGGGCTAACGTCAGCAACGCCCCTTACGCCAACTACCATAAGACCACCAGCGCCCAGGGCGGCATCAATACCGACTTTATGATTTCGGGCCCAGGAATTACCCGCGGCGGCAAAATCGACGCCTCCACGATGGCGGTCTACGACGTCGCGCCGACGCTGTACGAATTTGCCGGTATCGATCCAAACAAATCGCTATCCAGTAAGCCGGTGTTACCGATGATCGGCGTCAGCTTTAAACGCTACCTGACCGGTGAAACGCAGACGCCGCCGCGCTCGAAGTACGGCGTCGAATTGCATAATCAGGCCGCCTGGGTCGATGGCGACTGGAAGCTGCGGCGCTTAGTGAAGCTCGGCCTCAGCGCCGGCGACGCGCCATGGCAGTTGTTTAATCTGCATGACGATCCGCTGGAAACGCACGATATCGCGGCCCTTCACCCCGACCGGGTCAAAGCCATGCGCGACGCCTACGAGGCATTTGCTAAGCGCACCATGGTTACCAAAGCGCAGGGCAAGATGATCGATTATGTCGGTATCGATAGCAAAACCGGACGCTACCTGGCGGTCGATCCCGCCACCATGAAGCCGATTCCGGCGCCGCAGGCGATTCCTGTGAGCGAGACCCGCTAATCAAACCCGGTTCTCGTTCTTCAGGACGATAGCCGGGAATTTATTGCCTTTTTAAGGTAGTCGGAACCCCCTTTTTCAGGAGCAAGCGGATGGCAAGAGTCGTGGTTATTACCGGCGGCGGAACCGGGATCGGCGCCGCCTGCGCGCGGCTGATGGCGGCGGCGGGCGATCGGGTGTTTATCACCGGACGGCGGCAACATCCACTGCGGACTCTCGCCGATGAGATAGGCGCCACGGCGCTGGCGGGCGATGCCGCCGATAGCGACGTCTGGCGGGAACGGCTGTTGCCGGCGATTATCGACCAGGCAGGGCAGATTGACGTGCTGGTCTGTAGCGCCGGCGGCATGGGCAATAGCGCCGCCGCCGATACCAGCGATCGCCAGTGGCGCGAGGCGCTGGACGCGAATTTAAACAGCGCCTTCGCCAGCGTCCGCGCCTGCCTGCCCGCGCTTATCGCCAGCCGCGGCAACGTGCTGTTCGTCGCCTCAATCGCTTCGCTGGCCGCCGGGCCGCAGGCCTGCGGCTACGTCACCGCCAAGCATGCGTTAATCGGCCTGATGCGCTCTATCGCCCGCGATTACGGCCCACAGGGGGTGCGCGCCAATGCTATCTGTCCCGGCTGGGTTACCACCCCGATGGCGGATGAAGAAATGCTTCCGCTCATGCAGACGGAGGGGCTGTCGCTTACCGAAGCTTATCAACGGGTGTGCCGCGACGTTCCATTACGCCGCCCCGCCAGCCCTGCGGAGATAGCCGAGGCCTGTCAGTTTCTCTGTTCGCCGCAGGCCGCCATCATCAGCGGCGCCACGCTGGTGGCCGATGGCGGCGCCAGCATCGTTGATGTTCCCACGCTCGCGTTTTGTTGACGCGCGCCCAACTAAGGATCCCACATGACTTCAGAAGCCGTATTTATCCAGGTCGGCGCGCTGGCCGATGGTTTTGCCCCGCACGGCAACCTGCAGGCCAGCGCCAGCCTGCCCGCCGGCGAGCGTTTTACCTTTTATGTCGCGGAGAGCGAGCCGCTGCAGCTGGTTATCGAAGATGAACAAACGCTTAGCTGGAACGGCAAACGCACGCCCTGGCGGGCAACCGCCCTACGCCCCGATATTCTGTTTATCGATTTCCTTGACCCGGAGCGTGATAATGCCAGCATCAGCGCCATCTGCAACCTGGCGCAGCGTAACGCCACTCTGGTCTATGGCCGATTGCCGAACGAAGCGGCCGCGCGGCTGGATGCCTTCAGCCGGGTAGAGCAAGGATTGCCGCTCACCGCGGTCGAGGCGCATTTTGTTTTCGCGCGTCTTGATGCGCAGCCGGGGCCGCTGCCAGCGTTTACCAGTGCGCTGGTCGGCATGCGTAATCAATACACCTATAGCCCGACGGAGCGTTACGAACACATCTATCTCAACGATAATTTTTACGCCTGGCAGTGTCTGGACGGCGTGGAAAAGGGGCTGGCGGACGTCGATCGTTGCCATTACGTACAGGTCGCGGAAGATCTCTATTTGTTTGTCTGGCGGGAAAAGATTATTCCGACGTTGGGGGTGATTCTTATCGATCTGCAGCAGATGCGAACCGACGGCAAGATCATGGGCTATCAGGGCAGCGATTTTGGCGCCTTAAGCAATTTCCCGGTCGGCGCGAGCGCCAAAATCCTCAACATCACCCGCCACCAGGAATAATATTGCGTTGCCGGGTAGCCCGCCGTTAATTTATTCACCGTGCTGGCTGGAACTGTCGATGTTGGTGGCCGCAAAATCCCCGGTGGCGCTACCGCTTACCGGGGCTACGGCACTGTGCGATTTGGTAGCCCGGACAAGGCGCAACGCGCCGCCTCCGGGGAGAGGGACACACTCAGGCGCTGGCGCTATCCAGCCGCGCCAGCTGTTCGCCGCTCAGGCTCAGCGCCGCCGCGCGGGCAAAGCTCTCCACCTGCGCCAGGCTGGTGGCGCTGGCAATCGGCGCGGTAACGCCTTCGCGGCTCATCAACCACGCCAACGCCACTTCGGCAGGCTTCGCGCCCTGCTCTTCCGCCACCGCGACCAGCGTATCAATAATCCGCATGCCGCGCGGATTGAGATATTTAGCGATGCCGCTGCCGCGCTGGCTTTGCGCTAAATCAGACGGCTGGCGATACTTGCCGCTCAGGAAACCGGAAGCCAGGCTGTAGTAGGTCACCACGCCAATGTCGCGGCTGACGCAAAGATCGCGCAACGCCCCCTCGAAAGCGGAACGATGATAGAGATTATATTCCGGCTGCAGCACCTGCCAGGCCGGTACACCGCCTTTACGCGCCACTTCCAGCGCCGACGATAGCTGCCCGGCGTCGAGGTTCGAGGCGCCAATCGCCCGCACCTTCCCCGCCTGCTGCAGCGCCTGGAATGCCTCTAACGTTTCATCGATGGGCGTTTCGGGATCCGGCCAGTGGGCAAAATAGAGGTCGACATAGTCGGTATTGAGGCGGCGCAGAGAGTCGTCGATCGCCTGATGGATCCAGGCTTTCTTCAAGCCTTTATGCCCAGCAATACCTAAGTCTGAACCTACTTTAGTGAAGATTTTAACTTTATCGCGCATCCCGGGACGCGCCTGCAGCCAGCGGCCAATAATAGTTTCGGATTCGCCGCCCTGATTGCCATCCGCCCAGCGGGAGTAAACATCCGCCGTATCAATAGCATCAAAACCGTGGTCAACAAAAGCATCAAGAATGGCAAAACTGGTTTTC
>CABUCP010000225.1 GCA_902490055.1 uncultured Klebsiella sp.
TAATGCGGCGATTTGCGATATTAATTCCTGCATAACGTCTCCTGTACATCCAGCGGTTATGATGACCGCTGGATGACTATTATGCAAATTAGAGGTTACACAGTTGTGAATCAGGACGCCGTTACCGCCGGCTGCAGATTCAGGTGATGGCGCAGCCAGAGGGCAATGGCGCCCAGTAGCAGCATCATCGCCACCTCAACCAACAGGAAGACGATCAGCGCTTGCGCATAGTCGCCGTCTCCGCGTTGGGCGAGGGTTAAGAACAGCGAACCAAGAATGGCTGGCCCCAACCCCAGGGTAGCCTGCTGCAGGGTGCTGAGGATCGCGCTGCCGGCCCCGGCGTCGCAGGCGCTAATATCCCGCATGCCGATCCGATAGAAACTGTTGACGATTAATGCCTGGCCATAGCCAACCAGCGCGGTGGAGGGCACCAGCGCCAACGCTGTGGTCCGTACGCCAAGATGATAAAAGGTGGCGCTCAGCAGCAGCAGGCCGCTTATCTGCACCGCCAGACCGATCAGCAAAATACGCCCCATACTGTAGCGCGCAATCAGCTTCGGCGCGTACAGCGCGGAGATAAAATAGGCCACGCCGAGAGCGATAAAGCTATTCCCCGACTGCCACGGCGCCATGCCAAGCCCGGCCTGCATCGTGAGCGCCATACAGAACATAAAACCGGACCAGGCGCTGAAAAACAGCAGGGCGATAGCCATACCGAATCGAATGCTGGTGAGCTTCAGCAGCCGCGGCGGTAGTAGCGGCTGCTCGCCGCGTTGCTGCTTACGCAGCGCGCTCAGGCGCATCCACGCCAGCAGCGGCAGCACCGCCAGTAAGAGGAGCTGCAGCTCCCACGGCCAGTGCAGCTCCGGCCCCAACGCCATCGGAAACAGCAGGCAGCAGAGGATTAGCGCCAGGCTGAAGGTGCCCTGCCAGTCGATGCTGGAGTGGCTTTCACGGCGGGTTTCCGGCACGTAGCGGCGGCTGAAGGCCAGCACCAACAGGCAGATAGGCACGTTGATGAAGAAGGCGTTGCGCCAGCCGAGCCCGGCGATATCGGCGGAGACCAGCCAGCCGCCGCCCATCTGGCCGACGATAAACGCGATACCGCCGATACCGCCATACAGGCTGATGGCCCGGGCGTGAGCGGTGCCTTTCAGGGTGACGTGCAGGGTAGCAAGGATCTGCGGCACAATCAGCGCCGCGCCGGCGCCCTGCAGCGTTCGTGCGGCGAGCAGAGCGTTAATGGAGTTCGCCATCCCGCACAGTAGCGAGGCGATGCCGAACGCCGCCACGCCCCACAGGAACAGACGGCGGCGACCGTAGTTATCGCCAAGCTTGCTGCCCATCGCCAGACAGACGGCAAAGGCCACGCCGTACAGCGCCACGATAAGCTCCAGTTGGGTGGCGCTGGCGTTGAGGGAGTGGGTGATTGAATCCAGCGCCACGTTGGTTATCGAGGTATCGATTAACGGCAGCATCTGGCCGGTCAGTAACAGCAATAAACCGGCGCGGCCGGGTGAAACAGCAGACGAATTCATCGGATCTCTCCATTGCGTCATTCAGCGGATGGCCGTAGCATCACTGATTAATTAAACGGGTACCAGTTCCTGTCTATACTGGTATTGGTACTACCATGCTGGAGAAGATAATGTCGGTGATGCTGCAACGTGAGGCGCTTACGCTTGCGCCCGATGATAGCCGAAAACAGCTGGGGGCATTTCTGCGCGCCCGCCGCGAAAGTCTTGACCCGCAGCGCCTCGGCCTGCCGCGCGTCGGGCGACGGCGAACGCCGGGTCTACGTCGTGAAGAGGTGGCGATGCTGGCGGACGTCGGCGTGACATGGTACACCTGGCTTGAGCAAGGGCGAGAGGTGAACCCCTCGGCGGCGGTATTGAGCGGCGTGGCCAGCGCGCTGCAGTGCAGCCCGCTGGAGACCCGGCATCTGTTCGTGCTGGCCGGGTTAACGCCGCCGGAGAGTACGCAGGTTACGGTCTGCGAAGGCATCAGCCCCGGAACCCGGCGGATGCTCGATAGCCTGATGCCGCAGCCTGCCAGTATTCAAAAGCCGGACTTTGACATCGTCGCCTGGAATGACAGCTTTTGCCGCCTGATGGGCGTTGATTTCGCAACGATTGCGGAAGAAGACCGCAATTGCATCTATCTTTATCTCACCTGCGAGGCCTGGCGCAGCCGCATTGAAAATCGCGATGTGCTGCCGACCTTTGTCTCCTATTTCCGCGCGGCAATGGCGGAGCATCGCGGTTCGCCGCAGTGGGAGAATAAGCTGGCGCGCTTCTTCGCCGCCTCGGCGGAGTTCGAAGCGCTGTGGCACCAGCGCTATGAAGTGCGCGGCGTTGAGAATCAGGTGAAAAACTTCAATCATCCGCAGCTCGGGCGTTTTAGCCTGCAGCAGATGTACTGGTATTCCGCGCCGCGTAACGGCTCGCGACTGCTGGTTTATTTACCGTTGGATGAGGCTGGGGAACAGGCGCTGGCCTGGCTGGACAACCAGGGCTAAGCCCGCAATGAGACAAGGAACGCCTATGAACGTCACCCGTAAACAGCAGCGGATTATTCAACGCGCTATCGACCACTGGCAGCAGGAAGGGGCGTTGAGCAGTAGCGACGGCCAGCGGCTGTCGGCGTCGCTGCGCATCCGCGCTTTCGACTGGCAGCGCCTGAGCCGCTACGCCTTCTGGACGGCGATTGCCTGCGTACTGATTGCGCTGGGCAGCCTGTTCGCTGATGCCGAATTGATTGCGGCGATAATCAATCTGTTCAGCGACTCCGCCGTGGCGCGGATTATCCTGCCGACTCTGCTGGCGATAGCTTGCTATTTATGGGGATTCCGCCGTCAACGGCGCGAGTCGCAGTGGCACTACAGCACCGAGGCGATTTTATTCCTCGGCGTGGTTTGTACCGCCATTGCTTTATGGCAGGTGGGGGACCGACTGGATGACGGTAGCGGCCACGTGGCGCCGCTGATCCTTATTGGCTGCGCGATCTACGGCGTAATTGGCTATGTCGCCCGCTCTAGCCTCGTGTGGCTCTTCTTCCTGCTGGCGCTGGGCAACTGGTTCGGTGCGGAAACCGGCTATATGTCGGGGTGGGGCGCTTACTGGCTGGGGATGAGCTTCCCGATTCGCTTTGTGCTGTTCGGCGGGGCGCTGCTGGCGCTATGCTTCGCGCTGCAAAATGTGTTACGCCAGCGGCAGTTGTTTACCGTCAGTAAGGCGATGGGGCTGACCTGGCTGTTTGTCGCGCTGTGGATCCTGTCGATTTTCGGCAACTACGATTCCGATAGCTGGTACGGCGTAAGCCAGGCGCGGCTGTTGCCGTGGGGACTGCTGTTTGCGCTGGCGGCGGTGATCTGTATTTATATCAGCCTGAAAACCGACGATGGCATGCTGCGTGGATTTGGCCTGACGTTTCTCGCCATCAACCTCTACACTCGCTTTTTCGAATTCTTCTGGTACAGCCTGCACAAGGTGGTGTTTTTCCTGATCCTGGCGGCATCGCTGGCGATGATTGGCCGCTACGCCGAGCGGATCTGGCACGCCGGCGAGGGGGAGAAAAAGTAACCCTCCCCGGTGGCGCTAACGCTTACCGGGGCTACCAACCGAGTACTGGACCGTAGCCCTTGTTATCGGTTTTCGACTGCTTCGCTCCTGGAAAAACGGTTGTTCTGCGCTGTTTCCGAGACATTGCGCTCCCGATAATTCTTCTGCGTTATGTCTCTCATGGTGCAGGGAGCGCACAGAGGGCGGCCAGTCGCCGCCGCCCTCTGTACTCCCGGGCTCTGGCCGCCAAAATCGCCACTTCGTGGTGCCTTCGACTTATCCCGGCAGGCTCCGGGTCGGGCCGAGGCAGCGTCCCTGCAAATCACGGCCCTCAGCCCGCATCCATGCGGGCTGCCCCGGCCTTCCGGGAACGTCTCAGCGATTTTGAGGCCACCAACACCAGCAGTTTCAGTCAGCATTGATGCGGTTGTAACGGGGGTAGCCCGGATAAGGCGCAAAGCGCCGCCATCCGGGGAGGGCAGCGCGCGGAGATTAGATCTCTGTGATGGTAGTAGACTGCGGCAGGCGCGATTTCGGCAGGGCGGCGTTGAAATCTTCCACGCTGTGATGGCCGACCGGTACTACGACCACGCTGGTATAGCCTTGCGCTTTCAGACCAAACTCTTCATCGAGGATGGCGAAATCGACGCCTTCAATCGGCACCGCATCCAGCCCCATCGCCGCGACGCCGAGCAGGAAGTTGCCGACGTTCAGGTAAACCTGTTTCGCCATCCACTGATCGTCATCCTTCAGCTCTTTGCGGTGCATATCGGCAAAGAAGGTGCGGCCTTTGTGATTCCCGGCTTTTGCTTCCGGGGTGGCAAAACGGCCATCGGCATCTTCCTGATTGACCACTTTTTCCAGCCACGCGTCGTCCATCGCGGTTTTCGCGCAGAACACCACCACGTGGGAAGCGTCGAGGATTTTACGTTCGTTGAACACGTAGGTGCCGCTGGCCGCTTTGGCGACGCGGGCTTTCCCTTCATCCGTGCTGGCAACGATAAAGTGCCACGGCTGGGAGTTGGTGCTCGACGGGCTGTACTGCAGCAGCGTTTTCAGGTTTTCCGCCTGTTCGGCAGTCAGCTTTTTCGCTGGATCAAAGGCCTTAGTGGAGTAACGTTTTAAGGCAACTGAGATGATATCCATGACTCTTCCTCACAATTTTCAGCCCCTTACGGGCACATTTCGTGGGAGGAAGAGTACAGCGATGCGCGAGAAATGATAAGAGTGAAAAATGCGATAACACTTATCGCATTTTAGTGAAAATCAGCCGGGACGCAGCCGGCGCTGGTCTTTTTTCGCCAGTTTATCTACCACCAAATTCCACGAGTCGTCGATAAGCTCGGCGAGTAAATCCGCGCTGATATCCTCGCCGGGCACGATGGTAATCCAGTGCTTTTTGTTCATGTGATAACCTGGTTCGATGCTGCGGTAGATTTGCTGGTTGAGCAGCGATTTTTGCGGATCGGCCTTCAGATTAACTATTGCTCGCCCGCGAAGGGTCATGGTCAGCATGAAAATACGCCCGCCGACTTTGAACACGTCGTACTCCGGGCCGAAAGGCCAGCAGTGCTCGGTGAAAGGGTAGGCCAATGCAATGCGGTGCGCGTGGCCATGCAGCCCTGCGTTATCCATCAGGCGGCATCCTCGTGCAGGGCGTTCCACATAGCTTCAAAGCCGAGGGCGATCAGTTCGCGAGCGCGCTGCGGATCGTGGCTGGCGAACTCGATGGTGGTTTCCGCCAGCGACAGAAACAGGGCATCGCCAAAAGCGCGATAGGCCTCGCTGAGGAAAATCGCCTTCACCGACAGCTGGCACATCTCGTTGAGTTCCGGAAAGCTCTCTTTGACCCGGCAGCGGGTCTCGTCGGTGATGCGCTCGCTCAGCGACATGCGGCGGATGGCGCGATGTTCCATCGGGTTGCGTACTCCCCAATCGATATAGCTATTCCAGATATTGCGCGCATTCTCTTTGGGGCGCCGTTCATCAGGGTTCAACCCGTCGATCATCGTCTGCACTAAGCGCAGCTTGATGGCGAGGTATAGCTCGTTGAGCAATTCATCCTTGGTGGCGAAATAGCGAAACAGCGTTCCCTCGGCAACCCCCGCGCTGCGGGCTATCGCCGATGTTGAGGCGGCGATGCCGGACTGGGCGAAAGCGACCGTCGCGGCTTCCAGTAACGCTTGCTTTTTATCTTCACTCTTAGGACGAGCCACTACATTTTACCTCGCTGAAAGTTAAACCCCGATCTAACCATGCCAAACCGCGCGACTGCAACGGTGGATGTCAAAAATTGAAAATAGTCTTGACGATTTTCTACTCCTTCCTAATAATGAGTGCTTACTCACT
>CABUCP010000226.1 GCA_902490055.1 uncultured Klebsiella sp.
GTCTTACCCACAGCACACCATTATCACCGAAGAAAGCGGTGAACACGCTGGTGAAGATCAGGATGTTCAATGGGTTATCGATCCACTGGATGGCACCACCAACTTCGTTAAACGTCTGCCGCACTTCTCCGTTTCCATCGCCGTACGCATTAAAGGCCGTACTGAAGTCGCCGTGGTTTACGATCCAATGCGTAACGAACTGTTCACCGCCACCCGCGGTCAAGGCGCGCAGCTGAACGGTTACCGCCTGCGCGGCAGCAACGCTCGCGATCTCGACGGCACCATCATCGCTACCGGTTTCCCGTTCAAAGCGAAGCAGCACGCTACCGCTTACATGAACATCCTCGGCAACATGTTCACCGAGTGCGCGGACTTCCGCCGCACCGGTTCCGCTGCGCTGGATCTGGCCTACGTTGCCGCTGGCCGCGTTGACGGTTACTTCGAAATCGCCCTGAAACCATGGGATTTCGCCGCTGGCGAACTGATCGCGCGTGAAGCAGGCGCTATCGTTTGTGATTTCACCGGTGGTCATAACTACATGACGACGGGCAACATCGTCGCCGGTAACCCGCGCGTCGTTAAAGCGATGCTGGCGAACATGCGCGAGCAACTGAGCGAAGCGCTGAAGCGTTAATGTCTCGCTGAATATAAAAAGGAAGCCGCGGCTTCCTTTTTTTATATCGTTAAAATGGCCGCAGGCCTCCGCCCGGCGGAACTGCGCTGCTCCACATCACGATCGCGGCCGCTAATAGCGCCACGCCGCCGGCCAACGCCAGCGTCGCCCAACCAACCTGTTGCCACAGCGCCGGCGCCTGATGGCGACTGAGCCGAATCGCCCACTGACGGAATCCGTGCACCAGCAGCGCCAGCCCGCTTATCGTCAGCGAAGTGCCTGCCGCCATGGCCAGCGCCGCCGCCATACCCCAGTTGAAGACGCCGATCACCTTACTGAACAGCAGCACCATAATCGCCCCGGAACAGGGACGCATGCCCATCGACAGCACAATCGCCAGCCTGGCGCGCCAGTCATCGCCGCTCTGTAGCTGATCCGGCGCCGGAAGATGCTGATGGCCGCAGCCGCAGTGTTCATCATGCACATGCTGCGGCGTAAAAGCGGTGAAGGTCGGCCGCCGCAGCAGAACGCGCAGTTTTTTCAACGCCCGCCAGCACAGCAGAATTCCCAGCACGCCTACCAGCAGATAGCTGCCCTTCTCGAGCCAGAAGCTACTGAGATGCAGCTGGCGCGCCGGAAGCTGCAGCAGCGTCAATACCACCACCACCAGCACGATTGCCACCAGCCCCTGCAGCAGCGATGCCGCCAGCGTCAGAGCGATACTGGACTTGAGCTTCGACGGATGGGTGGCAAGCCAGGTGGTAATCACAATTTTTCCGTGACCGGGACCAAGCGCGTGCAGCACGCCATAGACGAAGCTGAACCCGAGCAGCGAGAGCCCCGCCGCCGCCGGGTTGTCGGCCACCGCCTGCAGCAAGCGGCTAAGCTCAAGATTCAATGCGCGTTGCCAGACCGCGCTCTGCAACAGCACCTGCGGCCAGGCCAGCCACAACCAGACCCCACTGGCGGCGGCCAGCGCCAGAAACAGCGCTAATGGCCACAGCGGTTTCCAACGCGAAGCCCGCGCGCGCGGCGTAAATACTACTGACATTTCAGCGTCACCTTCTGGGCGAAATAGTTACCCAGTTCCATATCTTCCGCCGGCGCATCCTCTTTATCGAGCGACTGCGCATAGGAGAGCATTTTGTCGTTGGGCTTCGGCGTCATCACCGTCGCCTTACAGATTGCCTGTACGTCGGCCGCCAGCGAAAAATCGCTATCCTGCTCATAAAACATATCGACGTAGTAGGTCGGGTCAAACGTGGATAGCGTGAAGGTTTGCCCGGCGAGCGGCTGCGGCGTCGCCAGCGGCAGGGTAAAGGTCAGGACCGCCTGCAGCCCGCTGCGCGCCAGGCCATAGCCATCCGGGCGGTTAGCGAACTTAACCTTCTGGCCGTTATGCCACAGCTCGCTGAAATAATGCTGCCCGAGCACGTTAGCCATCACCTCCGCCGCCAGCTTTTTCCACACTTCACTTCCCGGTTGGGCATTGCCGGCGTCATAGAGGAGATCCGATGAGGTGATTTCGTCCATCGTCCAACGCATGTTAAAACCGGTCAGCACACCATCTTTAACCACCGGCTCGCTATGCAAACTAATGAAGCTATGCGGATGCGCAGCGGCTGAAAATGATAAAACCATGAAAAATGCTGCACTCACGCATTGTTTCACTCTCTTCATCTGTTCCTCACGTGAAAAATTCTGTGAACTTCGCCAGCAATCCTGATCTAAAGGCGGCTCACCGCCCTGCTCACCCTGCATCCTTTGGCTATTCTTAGCTGAAACCCTAACTGGAACTTACCAGATGATGACTGTCATTGAACCACCATCTGCGCTTTCCAGTCCACAGCGCCGTAGCCAGGTGCTCCTGATGTTCTATTTACCGGGACAATCCGTCACACCGCAACACCTGGTCAGACTTAACCAGGTGGATGAGGCGACGGCCCAACAGGATATCGCGGAGACGGGACGCGAAATTCAGCGTTATCATCGACTGACTCTCGCATCACAGATGGACGGCAGCTATCGGATTGAAGGCGCCGCGCTCGATCAACGTCTGTGCCTGCTGCACGCGCTGCGGCGCGGGCTGCGTCTGTGTCCGCATTTTGTACATCACCATTTTACCCCAGCGTTAAAAACGCAGCTTAAACAGCAGGGTATCGCCCGAACCTTGTATGATGATACCAATCTACAGGCGCTGGTGAATCGCTGCGCGCGCACGCTGAACCGGCAATTTGACTGCCGGGACGGGCAGTTTCTGCGCCTGTATCTCCAGTATTGCCTGCTGCAACACCACCTTGGCCAGTCGCCGGATTTCACCCGCCAACAGCGCAGTTGGGCCCAGGCGGCGACGGAATTTACCCTAGCGACCGAAATCGTCCGTCACTGGCAGCGCCGGGTCAGCGCCACGCCGCACGCCGGCGAGCAGCATTTCCTGGCGCTTCTGTTTATGCTGTTGAAAACGCCGGATCCCATTCACGATGGCCATCAACAGGATAGACGTTTGCACCTGGCGATTGCCGGGCTGATCCATCGCTTCCAGAATCTGGCGGGCCACCCGTTTAGCGATGAGCAGGGATTAAGCGACCAGCTCTATATACATCTTTCTCAGGCTCTGAACCGCAGCGTTTTCGCCATCGGTATCGACAATGCCCTGCCGGAAGAGATCGGTCGCCTGTATCCGCGCCTGATGCGCACCACTCAAAGCGCATTACGTGATTTCGAAACGGCCTATCATATTCAATTCAATCAGGAAGAGGTGAGCTTAATTGCGGTGATCTTCGGCGCCTGGCTGATGCAGAAAACCGATCTGCATGAAAAGCAGGTGGTGCTGTTGACTCGCGATAATAATGCGCTGGAGCAGGCGCTGGAATTACAATTGCGGGAATTGACCCTGCTGCCGTTGAACATCAAATATTTAAGCGTGGAGCAGTTTCAGAAAGAAGGCGCGCCGAAAGATGTGACCTTGGTGGTCACGCCGTACACTATCGCGCTACCGCTGTTTTCGCCGCCGCTGATTCATGCTGAAGAGAGCTTCAGCGATCACCAGCGGCAGCAGATTTGCAAAATGCTTGAGCGCTAGGCGCTTACCGCTTTCGGCCGCACGACCAGCGCCGGTAGCGCCACCAGCGCCATCACCCAGAAGACGCCCTGATGTAGATGCTGATAGAGGAAGCCGGCAAACACCGTCATCACCGCAATACTGCCTCCCATTGCTACCGCCGAGTAAACGGCCTGCAGGCGGATAACCTCGTTCCCCTGCCGCGCGGCGATATAACGCATCGCCGCCAGATGACAAACGGTAAAGGTGCCACAGTGCAGGATCTGCGCAACGAGCAGCCAGGGAAGATCGGTGGTCCAGCCCATGATGGTCCAGCGCGCCACGCCGCACACCGCCGAGAGCAGCAGCAGATCGCGCGCGCTAAAGCGGCGGAAGACCTTTTTACTGAGCGCGAAAATCACCACCTCGGCGACGACGCCAAGCGACCACAAATAGCCGACGGCGGAAGCCGAATAGCCCGCCTGCTGCCAGTACAGCGCGCTAAAGCCATAGTAGGCGGCATGCGCCCCCTGCAACAGGCAAACGCAGGCCAGGAAGCGCCAGCTTTGCCGCACCAGGCTAAGCCACGCCGGTAATCCCGCCGCTTCCTGATGGCGGTTTTCCCCCTGCGGCATCACCGAGGGTTTCAGTAACATCCCTAAGAGCATCGAAGCAATGCCCAGGCTTAGCATCAGCAGAATCGCCCGATAATCAAACAGGCTCACCAGTTTACCGGTCAACGCCGAACCGATGACGAAGGCAATCGAGCCCCATAGTCGCACCCGGCCATAGTCCATGGTTATCTGTTTTTGCCAGGTATTGGCCAGCGCGTCGGTCAGCGGCACCAATGGCGAGAAAAAGAGGTTGAAGCCAACGATAATCACCATCAGCCACGCCACTTGCCCGCCCACCCAGAAAGCAAGAGCAAAGAGCAGCGTCAGCAACGCCAGGATGCGCAGCGCGCTAATCAAACGGGAAGGATCGCTGACCCGCGGCGCGATCAGCAAACTGCCGAGAAAACGCGCCACCAGCCCGGCGCCAAGCAGCACACCGATGGTTTCCGGCGTCAAGCCGACCCCAGCCAGCCAGACGCTCCAGAAAGGCAGAAAAATACCGTAGCTAAAAAAGTAGGTGAAGTAACTGAGCGCCAGCCAGCGCGTGGAGTGCAAGACCATGATTCCCTCCCAAATGGAAACCCTAGTCTGGCGATAAACCCCGGCGCGAGCAAACCTGGGTCTCACTCTCTGTGTACTCATTGAGTACATTTGTCTTTAAATCGTGAGAAGCATCACACTAGCAAGATGAGGCGGCCTCCGGCTGTATTAAAAAAAATCCGATAAACGGGTATCAAAGTGCTATCGCCGTCTCGACTCAACCCGCGCTAAACGAGGCGCAACAATATTATTTTTCCGCCGTGGCGGGGAGTAAAAATGTGTATTACGTTTAGATCACACGCCTGTGATAAAGGACTGATTATGAACACGCTACGCTATTTTGACTTTGGCTCATCTCGCCATGTCCTGCTGTTAATCGCACGTATTGCTATCGTGCTGCTGTTCATTATTTTTGGCTATCCAAAGCTGATGGGCTTTAGCGGGACGGTACAGTATATGGCGTCATCCGGCGCGCCGATGCCGACGCTGGCGGCAATTATCGCGGTGATCATGGAGGTTCCGGCCGCCATCCTGATCGTGTTAGGTTTCTTCACCCGTCCGCTGGCGGTGATCTTTATCTTCTATACCCTCGGAACCGCGGTTATTGGTCATCATTACTATGACCGGCGATGCGGTAGTACCGAATATGATTAACTTTTATAAGAATGTCAGTATCGCCGGAGCCTTCCTGCTGCTGGCGATAACCGGCCCGGGCGCGATTTCGATAGATCGCCGCTAATCCGCAAACACAAAAAAGGCCGCAATCGCGGCCTTTTTATCTTAACGATGCAAGATTACGCGTAAACCGGGAAACGGGCGCAGATATCCAGCACTTTACCTTTGACGCGCTCAATGACCGCTTCGTCATTGATGTTGTCGAGAACGTCGCACATCCAGCCAGCCAGCTCTTTCACTTCCGCTTCTTTAAAGCCGCGACGAGTAACCGCCGGAGAACCAATACGGATACCGGAAGTGACAAACGGGCTCTTCGGATCGTTCGGCACGCTGTTTTTGTTGACGGTGATGTTGGCGCGGCCAAGCGCGGCATCAGCTTCTTTACCGGTCAGGTTCTTATCAA
>CABUCP010000227.1 GCA_902490055.1 uncultured Klebsiella sp.
AGCTGAATGGTCACATCAGTTTGTTTGTAATCCAGCTGTATATAAGCAAGGAATTCTCCGTGAGTAACACTACAACCGCTGACACCGCGCCGGCAAGCGACGTCAGGGATAAGGCCGTTTCCCAGCCAAATCAATTTATTAAACGCGGCACTCCAGCGTTTATCCGCGTCACGCTGGCGCTATTTTCCGCCGGACTGGCCACCTTCGCCCTGCTCTATTGCGTACAGCCGATTCTGCCGGTGCTGTCCAGCGAGTTTGGCGTAACGCCCGCTAGCAGTAGTATCTCTCTCTCGATTTCGACCGCCATGCTGGCCATCGGCCTGTTGTTTACCGGCCCGCTGTCGGATGCCATTGGCCGCAAGCCGGTGATGGTCACCGCGTTACTGTTGGCGGCATGTTGCTCACTCTTGTCCACGATGATGACCAGCTGGCACGGTATTCTGGTGATGCGCGCGCTGATCGGCCTCTCGCTCAGCGGCGTGGCCGCCGTGGGAATGACCTATCTGAGCGAGGAGATCCATCCAAGCTTCGTGGCGTTTTCAATGGGGCTGTATATCAGCGGCAACTCGATTGGCGGTATGAGCGGCCGTCTGCTCACCGGGGTCTTCACCGACTTCTTCGGCTGGCGCGTGGCGCTGGCGGTGATTAGCGGTTTCGCGCTGGCGGCGGCGATTATGTTCTGGCGCATCCTACCGGAGTCGCGTCATTTCCGCCCGATGTCGCTGAAACCCAAATCGCTGCTGATCAACTTCCATTTGCACTGGCGCGATCGCGGCCTGCCGCTGCTGTTCCTCGAAGGCTTCTTGCTGATGGGCGCATTCGTAACCCTGTTTAACTATATCGGCTACCGTTTGATGATGTCGCCGTGGTCGCTGAATCAGGCCGTGGTCGGCCTGCTGTCGGTCGCCTATCTGACCGGGACCTGGAGCTCGCCAAAAGCCGGCGCGCTGACGGTGCGCTATGGCCGTGGCCCGGTGATGCTGTTCTTTATTGCGGTAATGCTGTTTGGCCTGCTGATGACGTTATTCTCGCCATTATGGCTGATTTTTATCGGCATGCTGCTGTTCTCCGCCGGCTTCTTTGCCGCACACTCGGTCGCCAGCAGTTGGATTGGCCCGCGGGCGCGTCGCGCGCGTGGTCAGGCCTCGTCGCTGTATCTGTTCAGCTACTATCTGGGTTCCAGTATTGCGGGGACGCTGGGTGGGGTCTTCTGGCATAACTACGGCTGGAACGGCGTCGGCGGCTTTATCGCGCTGCTGTTGATGGCCGCACTGCTGACCGGCAGTTGTTTGCACAACCGCCTGAAATAATCATTAAACGACGTGGCCCCTGCGGGTCACGTCCGCTCACCATAGCCCGAGTACCGACGGCAATCCCAACAGTTCTCTGAGGGCATCCATAGAGAGCAGTGCGAAAAACACCCATGTGAACGGATTCATACTCGCCTCCGCTGACAGCCAGCGCCTGTTATCAGTTTAGTCGTATGCAAAGCGCGCCGTCTGTTATGGCGATCGCATGCGCATTTTTCGATACACGCAAAAAGTAGCGGACTGCGCCTCGACCAAATCCCGCTGACGCGCTAGTGTAAGCTCCTGTAACCACTCTTTTCCCACTCGCCACAGGCCAGTAGAGACTATGACTGAAAATAACAACTATCAGCAGCTCACCCGCACCTTCCAACGGCTCTCCCGTTTCTCTCACCTGGCCGCTATCGCCGGCTGGGATATGTTCGCCATGATGCCGCCCGGTGGCAGCCGCGCGCGCGGCGAAGCGCTGGCGGAACTCGGAGTGCTACAGCACCAAATTTTGACCGATAAAAAGGTTGGCGAGTGGCTGGAACACGCCCTGCAGGAAGATTTAAATGACCTCGAGCAGGCCAATCTGCGCGAGATGACCCGTCAGTACCAGCAGGCGGCACTGCTACCGGAAAGCCTGGTGGAAGCGAAATCGCTGGCCGGCAGCCGCTGCGAACACGCCTGGCGCAGCCAGCGTCCGGCCAACGACTGGCAGGGGTTTGCCGAAAACCTGCGCGAAGTCGTTAAGCTCAGCCGCGAAGAAGCGCAGATCCGCGCCGAAGCGAAAGGCTGTTCCCGCTACGACGCCCTGCTGGACATTTTCGAACCCGATATGACCAGCGCGCGCCTTGACGTGCTGTTCGCCGATTTGAAATCCTGGCTACCCTCGCTGCTGGCCAACGTCGTCGATAAACAGGCGCAAAAGACGCTGCTTGCACCGCAGGGGCCGTTCGCCATTGCCGACCAGCGCGAACTGGGACTGGAAGCGATGCGGGTTTTAGGCTTTGATTTTGACGGCGGGCGCCTGGATATTAGCGCCCACCCCTTCTGCGGCGGCGTGCCGCAGGATGTGCGCATTACCACCCGCTATAACGAAAACGATCTGCTCAGCGCGCTATTTGGCGTGATCCACGAAACCGGCCATGCGCGCTATGAACAAAATCTACCGCGTAACTGGGTCGATCAGCCGGTGGGGCTGGCCCGTTCAACCGCGATTCATGAGTCACAGAGTCTGTTCTTCGAAATGCAGCTTGGCCGTAGTGAAGCCTTCCTCAACCGCCTGCTGCCCGCAGTGCGCCAACGCTTTGGCGACCAACCGGCATTCAGCGCGGAGAACTTCATCGCCTGGAACCAGCGCGTGAAGCCGGGCTTCATTCGTGTTGATGCGGATGAAGTCAGTTATCCGGCACACGTCATTCTGCGCTATGAGATCGAGCGCGCGCTGATCGACGGCGACATCGAAGTCGACGATATTCCAGCGCTGTGGGATGAGAAAATGCAGAGCTGGCTGGGTATTTCGACCACCGGCAACTACCGCGACGGCTGTATGCAGGATATTCACTGGACCGATGGCGGCTTTGGCTATTTCCCTTCCTATACCCTGGGGGCGATGTACGCCGCACAGTTGATGGCCGCCGCCAGACGCGCGCTGCCTAATCTCGCGAAGGATATCGCCGGCGGCGATTTCAACGCCCTGTTCGACTGGCTGCGACAGAACATCTGGCAGCACGGCAGCCGCTTTAGCACTTCGCAGCTGATTAAGCATGCCACCGGTGAAGATCTCAACAGCGACTATTTCCGTCAGCACCTTACCGCGCGTTATCTCTAACCCTGCGCGCCGGGGCCTGCTCCGGCGCCTTGCTCTTCGTCTGATTAGTGTTGTACAAACGGTTACACGCCGATACCAAACACTCACGGAAAGCTCGAAAAGACAAGCATATAGTTACTTCAACGGCCCCGCAGTGGGGTTGAAATGAAGAAACCTTTTCGAGGATATCAGAATGAAAAAAGTATTAGCTCTGGTCGTTGCCGCTGCTATGGGTCTGTCTTCCGCTGCTTTCGCTGCTGATGCAGCAAGCACCACTCAGGCTCCGGCTGCTGCAACTCACAGCACCACTGCCAAAACCACTCATCATAAAAAACACCACAAAGCTGCCGCTAAACCTGCCGCAGAACAGAAAGCGCAGGCTGCCAAGAAACACAAAAAAGCCGCTGCTAAACCGGCCGTAGAGCAGAAAGCTCAGGCAGCTAAGAAACACCACAAAGCTGCGACTAAACCAGCCGCACAGAAAGCACAGGCTGCTAAAAAACACCACAAAACTGCCGCTAAACCCGTAGCGCAGAAAGCGCAAGCGGCGAAAAAACACCACAAAACCACCAAGCACACCGCAGCTAAACCAGCTGCTCAGCCGGCGGCATAATCTTCCCGGTTAGACTAGTCCCCTGTAAATCGGCGCTGTTTCAGCGCCGTTTTTTTCTGGAGAGCGCTATGCTGCGACGTTACCGTTTTGAGCTCATCCTGCTACTACTGATTATCTGCGCGCTGGTGGCAACGCGTTTTTTCCTCTACTAAGTCGCCGCTACTCATCGCCTTCAATGGGAAAGCCAGCTTCGCGAATGGCCTGACGGCTATCGCTGACCCCTGCTGCATAACCAGCTTCTATTTCACACACCGGGCTCGCACTGGAAAAAGGCAAGCGAATCGGCGTTGCCAGCTGACGTTCCAGCTCGCTGATTTTTCGCCGTGCCGCCAACAGTTCCTGCGCCAGATCCTCCGCTTTTACTTCGCTTTCCGCCCCCGCTATCACCGCCTGCAAGCGCTTCTCGTCAATCGTCATCACATCCCCCCTCTCTGCAGTAACTGCCAGAGATTATAGCCAAACCCGTACAGCGCCATCGCCAGCAGCAATAGCGCCGAGACTTTCGTAAGCTGACTAGCGCGCGCAGGGCGTAGCCAGCGGCCAACCGCCAGGATATACAGCGTCAGCACGCCAAGGTCGAGAGTCACCCATACCAGAGTCAACAATCCAAGGCTTAGTCCAGGCTCGCCGGTAACCGGAATAAACTGCGGGAAAAAGGCGGCAAAAAACAGAATGTCTTTAGGATTACTTAGCCCAGTGACAAACCCTTTTCCTATTCCACCGCGCGGGTTTTTCGCTGCTGACGATACCGCTTTATCACGCCACATCGCCAGCGCCAGACCCGCAATGTAAACGGAACCGCCTAACGCCAGCAGGGTGAGAGCCAGCGGATCCACCGCCAGCAGTCCGCTTAGCATCATCGCGGCCAGGGCAATGAGTAGTAATGACGCCAGATTGCTGCCAAGCATCGTGCGTACCGCGCAGGTCGTACCTTCTCGCGCCGCCGCGCCGGCCACCAGCATCACCACCGGTCCCGGCGCGGCGATCAGCGCCAACACCGTCAGACAATAGGCCATTAGCAAAGGATAATTCATTAACGTGACTCGCTCTCAATTTCGGGAAAACGCTATTTTCCCCTGTAATATGAGAGTTGAAAAACGAGCTAACCTACGCTTGAATGTGAGTTTTACTCAATATAGATAACCAAGTGATGTCAATGCCGCCGCTGTATGCGCTTCGCGCTTTTGAAACCGCCGCCCGTCTCGGTTCGTTTAGCAAGGCGGCGCAGGCGCTGCACGTCACGCCTGGCGCCATCAGCCGCCATATTAGCACTCTCGAGAGTTGGTTTAGTTGCCAGTTGTTCACCCGCCATGGTCCCAAAATCACCCTAAGCGCCGCAGGCGCGCAGTTGGCCTGGGCATTAGGCGAACACTTCGCCGCCATTGAGCAGGCCTGTCAGGCGCTGCGTCAACAAACCGGAAAGCTGCGGCTGAAAGCACCATCAACCTTAACCATGCGCTGGTTACTGGATGCATTACAGCAGTTCCGCGGGCAGCATCAGCAGCCGGTGATTGAGATGAGTAGCGTGTGGATGGATCGTGATAGCGTTGATTTTACCCGCGAGCCCTATGACTGCGCGATCCTACTGGGCGACGGTCACTTTGGTGAAGAGCTCGAAGTGCAACTGCTGTTTGCAGAATGGTTAATCCCGCTTTGCGCGCCAGGAATGCTGGAGGCGGCGCAGCGCGATTTGTCCACCTGCCCGCTAATCCACCCCACCGCCGATCGCCGTGACTGGCAGCGCTGGCTCCAGGGCTGCGGGCGTTCATCCCCAGCAGGCATGGCGCAAGGTATCGTTTTTGATACGCTTGAACAAGGCAACATGGCGGCGATGAGCGGCCACGGCGTGTCGGTGGGCGACCTGTTACTGAGTCTGCAGACCATTCGCGCCGGGCTGCTGGCGACGCCCTTTCCTGAGGCGGTCGCCACCGGCGAGGGTTACTATCTGGTGTGGCCGAAAACAAGCCTTAACGGCTCAGCGATCGCGCTGCTGCTGGCGTTTTTGCGCCAGCAACTTCCAGGACCACCCCCGCTGGATATCTTTAGCCTGGTACCCTCTGCGCAGTAGCGTTTACCATTACATGGCGTGCACCGCCTCAATAACCAGGTAGCCCATCGCTCCCCACATAAAAATAGACACCAGCGAAACATAGACTAATGCGCGAATA
>CABUCP010000228.1 GCA_902490055.1 uncultured Klebsiella sp.
CTACGCGCTGTTTCCGCACATGACCGTGTTTGAAAACGTCGCCTTCGGCCTGCGAATGCAGAAAACCCCGGCGGCGGAAATCACCCCGCGCGTTATGGATGCCTTAAAAATGGTCCAGCTGGAAGAATTTGCCCAGCGTAAGCCGCACCAGCTGTCCGGCGGCCAACAGCAGCGCGTGGCCATCGCCCGCGCGGTCGTCAACAAACCGCGCCTGCTGCTGCTTGATGAATCCCTTTCCGCGCTCGATTACAAGCTGCGCAAGCAGATGCAGAACGAACTCAAAGCGCTGCAGCGTAAGCTGGGTATTACTTTTGTTTTCGTCACCCACGACCAGGAAGAAGCCCTGACCATGTCCGACCGCATCGTGGTGATGCGCGATGGCAAAATCGAGCAGGACGGCACTCCGCGCGAGATCTACGAAGAGCCGAAAAACCTGTTCGTCGCCAGCTTTATTGGCGAAATTAACATCTTCAGCGCCACCGTTATCGAGCGTCTGGACGAGCAGCGCGTGCGCGCCTGCGTTGAAGGCCGCGAGTGCAATATCTACGTCAACTTCGCCGTTGAAAAAGGGCAACAGCTCAACGTGCTGCTGCGACCGGAAGACTTGCGCGTCGATGAAATCCATCACGGCAGCGAAGCCGATGGATTAATCGGTTACGTACGCGAGCGCAATTACAAAGGGATGACCCTGGAGTCGGTGGTTGAGCTGGAAAATGGCAAGATGGTCATGGTCAGCGAATTCTTTAATGAAGACGACCCGGATTTTGACCACTCTCTCGACCAGAAAATGGAGATTAACTGGGTAGAAAGCTGGGAGGTAGTGCTGGCCGATGAAGAACACCAGTAAATTCCAAAATGTGGTGATTGCCACCATCGTGGGCTGGCTTGTGCTGTTCGTCTTTCTGCCCAACCTGATGATCATCGCCACCAGCTTCCTGACCCGCGACGACGCGAACTTCGTCAAAATGGTCTTCACGCTGGATAACTACTCACGGCTGCTGGATCCGCTCTATTACGATGTGCTGCTGCACTCGCTGAATATGGCGCTGATGGCGACTCTCGCCTGCCTGGCGCTGGGCTACCCGTTCGCGTGGTTTCTTGCCCGGCTGACACAGAAGGTACGCCCGCTGTTGCTGTTTCTGCTGATCGTCCCTTTCTGGACCAACTCGCTGATCCGCATCTATGGGCTGAAGATTTTCCTTAGCACCAAGGGTTATCTAAACGAGTTTCTGCTGTGGCTGGGGATTATCGACACGCCGGTGCGTATTATGTACACGCCGGCGGCGGTGATCATCGGCCTGGTCTACATTCTGCTGCCATTTATGGTGATGCCGCTCTATTCGAGCATTGAAAAACTCGATCGCCCGCTGCTGGAAGCGGCAAAAGATCTCGGCGCCAGCAAGCTGCAGACCTTTATTCGCATCATTATTCCACTGACCATGCCGGGGATTATCGCCGGCTGTCTGCTGGTGATGCTGCCGGCAATGGGGCTGTTCTATGTTTCCGACCTGATGGGCGGCGCCAAAAACCTGCTGATCGGCAACGTTATCAAGAGTCAGTTCCTCAATATCCGCGACTGGCCGTTCGGCGCGGCGACCAGCATTACCTTAACGCTGGTGATGGGGCTGATGCTGCTGATTTACTGGCGCGCGGCGCGCCTGCTGAATAAGAAGGTGGAACTGGAATGATCGGTCGACTGCTGCGCGGCGGCTTTATGACCGCCATCTACGCGTATCTCTACATCCCTATTATTATCCTGATCGTTAACTCGTTTAACCGGTCGCGCTTCGGCATCAACTGGCAGGGCTTCACCACCGACTGGTATAGCCTGCTGATGAACAACGATAGCCTGCTGCAGGCCGCCCAGCATTCGCTGACCATGGCGGTGCTGTCGGCAACGTTCGCCACGCTTATCGGCTCGCTGACCGCCGTGGCGTTGTATCGTTATCGCTTTCGCGGTAAGCCATTCGTCAGCGGCATGTTGTTCGTGGTGATGATGTCGCCGGACATCGTGATGGCTATCTCTCTGCTGGTGCTATTTATGCTCATCGGCATTCAGTTGGGCTTCTGGTCGCTGCTGTTTTCGCATATCACCTTCTGTCTGCCCTTCGTCGTGGTCACAGTATTCTCGCGCCTGAAAGGCTTCGATGTGCGCATGCTGGAAGCGGCGAAAGATCTCGGCGCCAGCGAGATGACTATACTGCGCAAAATCATCCTACCGCTGGCGCTGCCGGCGGTGGCCGCCGGGTGGCTGCTGAGCTTCACCCTGTCGATGGATGATGTCGTCGTTTCTTCTTTCGTTACCGGCCCGGGTTATGAAATCCTGCCGCTGAAGATCTATTCGATGGTCAAGGTCGGCGTTTCGCCTGAGGTGAACGCGCTGGCGACGATTCTGTTGGTTCTTTCGCTGGTGATGGTTATCGCCAGTCAGTTAATTGCACGTGATAAAACTCAGGGGACGTTAAAATGAAAAAATGGTCACGCCACCTGCTCGCTGCGGGCGCTCTGGCTCTGGGCATGGGCGCCGCGCACGCGGACGATAGCAAAACGCTGTATTTCTATAACTGGACCGAATATGTGCCGCCAGGCCTGCTGGAACAGTTCACTAAAGAGACCGGCATCAAAGTTATCTATTCGACCTACGAGTCGAATGAAACCATGTACGCCAAGCTCAAAACCTATAAAGACGGCGCTTACGATCTGGTCGTACCGTCAACCTACTTCGTCGACAAAATGCGCAAAGAAGGCATGCTGCAGAAGATCGATAAGAGCAAGCTGAGCAACTTCAGCAACCTCGATCCGCAGATGCTCAATAAGCCGTTCGATCCGAATAACGATTACTCAATCCCCTATATCTGGGGTGCAACGGCAATCGGCGTCAATAGCGATGCTATCGACCCGAAAACCGTAACCAGCTGGGCGGACCTATGGAAACCGGAATATAAAAGCAGTCTGCTGCTGACCGATGACGCGCGCGAAGTATTCCAGATGGCGCTGCGGAAACTGGGTTATTCCGGCAACACCACCGATCCAAAAGAGATTGAAGCCGCGTATAACGAGCTGAAAAAGCTGATGCCGAACGTCGCAGCATTCAACTCCGATAACCCGGCGAATCCGTATATGGAAGGCGAAGTGAATCTCGGGATGGTATGGAACGGTTCAGCTTACGTGGCCCGCCAGGCCGGTACGCCGCTGGAAGTCGTTTGGCCGAAAGAAGGCGGCATCTTCTGGATGGACAGCCTGTCAATTCCGGCTAATGCTAAAAACGTCGATGGCGCGCTGAAGCTGATTAACTTCCTGCTGCGCCCTGATGTCGCGAAACAGGTTGCCGAAACCATCGGTTACCCGACGCCAAACCTCGCCGCGCGCAAAATGCTCAGCCCGGAAGTCGCCAATGATAAATCGCTGTATCCGGATGCCGCGACTATCGAAAAAGGCGAATGGCAAAATGACGTCGGCAGCGCCAGCGCCATTTATGAAGAGTATTACCAGAAGCTGAAAGCCGGGCGCTAACCCCATAAGGCGGAACCCAGGTTCCGCCATTTTGATTCCCCTACCCGCCTGATGCTGTGAATAATGGACAGATGCTGCGGTGGTCATGTTCACTCAGGCATTAAAATCTGGCCGTACTCGTCACGAAGGCGGTTTTTCAGTACCTTACCGGTGGCGCTGACCGGCAGCGCATCGATAAAAATAATGCGATCGGGGATCTGCCATTTTGGTACCCTTTGCTGGTACCAGGCCAGCAACTCCGCCTCTTCCACCTCGCCCCCTTCGGCGCGAACGCACAGCAGCACCGGGCGTTCATCCCAGCGCGGATGACGCGCCGCGATAGCCGCCGCGCTGCGTACCGCCGGGTGGGCAATCGCGATATTCTCCAGTTCGACGGTGGAAATCCACTCGCCGCCGGACTTGATAATATCTTTCGCCCGATCGTGGATAACCAGATAGCCGTTCGCATCGAGCGTGCCGATATCGCCGGTATCAAACCAGCCATCAGCGGTCAGCGCGCGCTCCTCGCGGCCAAAATACTGTTCTACTACCCAGTGTCCGCGAACCTGCAAATACCCCTGACTTTCGCCATCATTGGGCAGCGGTTTCCCGTCAATATCCACCACCCGCAGGTCGATGCCGAAAATCGGTCGCCCCTGCCCGTCGCTCTGCTGACGCCGCTGCTCCGCCGATAGCCCGGCGTGTTTGCTGAGTAACGTATTGATGGTGCCAATGGGCGAGGTTTCGGTCATCCCCCACGCATGAATCAGTTCGATATCATAATCGCGTTTAAAGACCTCCCGCATCGACGGCGGCAGCGCCGAGCCGCCGACGAAAGAGCGTTTGAAATAAGGCAAGCGGCAATCTGATTTGCGCAGCGCCGCCAGCAGCCCGGCCCAAATCACCGGCACGCCAAAGGCAACGCTCACCTTCTCGGCACTGAGCAGCCGCAGCAGGCTATCGCCATCGAGGTGCGGCCCCGGCAGCACCAGCCGCGCCCCGACCATCGCGGCAATAAATGGCGTTCCCCAGGCATTAACGTGGAACATCGGCACCACCGGCAGCAGCGAATCCTGCGCGGATATACCGGCGCCATCCGGTTGGTTGCCGCTGAGCGCATGCAACACCAGCGAACGGTGGGTATTCAGGACTCCTTTCGGTCTGCCGGTGGTCCCGGAGGTGTAGCACAGCGAGGCAGGCGTGAGTTCATTCAGCGTCGGCCAGGGATAGTCAGCCTCACCCTGCCCCAGCAGATCGTCAAAAAAGCACAGCGACGGCAGCAGGTTGAGCGCCTCCTGACTGTAAGGCTCCATTAACACGATATGCTTTACCGTCGGTATCTGCGGCTGCAGCTGCTGAATCAGCGGCAGAAAGGTCTGGTCGATGAACAGCACCTCATCGGCGGCATCGTTGATGATGTACAGCAGATGCTCCACCGACAGGCGCGGGTTGATGGTGTGCGTTACCCAGCCGCCGGACGCGACGGCAAAATAGATTTCCAGATGGCGGCGGTTATTCCACGCCAGCGTACCGCAGCGGGCGCCGGGCGGCAGCCCCAGCGCCGCTAACGCCGATGCCAGGCGGTGGGCATTACTGGCCACCGCCCCCCAACTACTGCGTTCAATCTCACCCGCAGTGCTCAGCGAAACGATCTCAGTTTCATGGTGATAATGCGCCGCGTGTTCCAGCAACGCAGCGGTGGTTAAATCCTGATAAATCATCGGCGAAGGCATCACTGGATCTCCTTTACAGGCTGACGGGCATGGCGGATGAAATGGCCGCAGAGTTTGTCACGATAACGATCAACACCGCGGCAGAGACAGGGTAAAGATGGGATGGATAGCGAGGCGGCCGGAAGCCGCCCGCCGATAAACGCCTGCCGCTACGCGCGCAGCGGATGGACGCGGGATTTCACCAGCGCGTCTTCAACGTCGAAATCGCTTAAAGGATAGTTGGTGGCCACCAGGTAGAAGCGACCATCCTGCGCCGGGTATTCGTGAACGTGATAGTTCACCATTTTTGGCGCGGCCGCCGGAGCATCATCAACGGCGCGTTTGGCATGTGAGGCATACTTTGAACGCACGGCCAGGCGGGTAGATTTAATATCGCTATAGGTTTCGCCATGGTGCTCGTCGCCGAGGATCAGGTAATCAACGTACTCAGGGGGCATCTCACACTCCTTCTTTGTCGCCAGAGAGTAAGAATATGCCATAAACGGCGGCAATATATCGCTTTGTTAATCACAATATTGCAACTAAAAAATAACACATTATGAGTATCGCCCGGCAACGTTCCGGGCGATAGCGGTGAGATGATTACAGCAGCGCTTTCGCTTTCGCGACTACGTTGTCAACGGTGAAGCCGAACT
>CABUCP010000229.1 GCA_902490055.1 uncultured Klebsiella sp.
AGGACACATCATTCAATACCAAGAGGCCGGGCTTCGTACCGGATAGATATTTACTAAAAACCGACAGTCGTTGTCGCTGAGGAATAGAAAGAAATGGGGCAATTTTTTGCTTACGCGCTGGCGCTCGCCGTAAAAGGGGATAACTATGTCGCATAACGCTACTCCAAATACCTCTCGCGTGGAATTACGTAAAACGCTTACGTTAGTTCCGGTTGTAATGATGGGCCTGGCCTATATGCAGCCGATGACGCTGTTCGATACGTTTGGTATCGTCTCTGGATTGACTGATGGTCACGTTGCGACGGCCTACGCCTTCGCGCTGATCGCCATTCTCTTCACGGCATTGAGCTACGGTAAACTGGTTCGCCGTTTCCCGTCAGCGGGTTCCGCTTATACCTACGCCCAGAAATCCATTAGCCCGGCCGTTGGCTTTATGGTTGGCTGGTCATCGCTGCTGGACTACCTGTTCATGCCGATGATCAATATTCTGCTGGCGAAAATTTACTTTGAAGCGCTGGTGCCTTCTATTCCGTCGTGGATCTTCGTGGTTGCGCTGGTGGGCTTTATGACCATCTCCAACCTGCGCAGCATCAAGGCTGTGGCAAACTTCAATACTCTGATCGTGGTTTTACAGATGGGTATTGTGGCGGTGATTGTTGGCCTGATTATCTACGGCGTCGCGCATGGTGAAGGCGCGGGCACGCTGACCAGCACCCGTCCGTTCTGGTCTGAAGGCGCGCACGTGGTGCCGATGATTACCGGCGCGACTATCCTGTGCTTCTCGTTCCTCGGCTTTGACGGTATCTCTTCTCTGTCTGAAGAAACCAAAGACGCAGAGCGCGTGATTCCGAAGGCTATCTTTCTGACTGCGCTGATTGGCGGCCTGATCTTTATCGGGGCATCCTACTTCCTGCAGCTGTACTTCCCGGACATCTCACGCTTTAAAGATCCGGACGCGTCGCAGCCTGAAATCATGCTGTACGTCGCGGGCAAAACCTTCCAGTGGGGCGTGCTGATTTTCTCCAGCGTCACCGTACTGGCATCCGGTATGGCCGCGCATGCAGGCGTTTCCCGTCTGATGTACGTGATGGGCCGCGACGGCGTGTTCCCGACGCGTTTCTTCGGTTATGTTCATCCGAAGTGGCGTACTCCGGCATGGAACGTTCTGCTGGTTGGCGCGATTGCTCTGCTGGCGATTAAATTTGACCTCGTCACGGCGACGGCGCTGATTAACTTCGGCGCGCTGGTGGCATTCACCTTCGTTAACCTGTCGGTGATCTCCCAGTTCTGGATCCGTGAAAAGCGTAACAAGACGCTGAAAGACCACTTCAACTATCTGGTTCTGCCGGTTTGCGGCGCGCTGACCGTTGGCGCACTGTGGATCAACCTGGAAGAGAGCTCCATGGTTCTCGGCCTGATCTGGGGCGGTATTGGTCTGGTCTACCTGGCCTGCGTAACCAAAAGCTTCCGCAACCCGGTACCGCAGTACGAAGACATCGCTTAATCACGCGCTGTGATAAGAAAAGCCGAGGGGAAACCTTCGGCTTTTTTGTATCTGGCGTTTGCTGATTTTCTCCGATGGCGGCTGTCGCCCTACCTGGGCTACTGGTTTCTACGGACCAGAGATCTAGTGCTACTGTTCTTGTCGCATCACGCTAAGCAGCGTATCCAACAGCCCCGGGAAGCGGGCATCTAAATCGTCACGGCGCAGCGAGATTAAATTTTCTCGCCCCTGGGGCCGCTGCCAGATCACGCCGCTATCGCGCAGCACCCGCCAGTGGTGGGTCATGGTGGATTTCGCGATATCTTCTTTACGCAGAGCGTTGCAGGTTTGTTCGCTACCGTCGGCCAGCGTGCGGATTATTTCCAGCCGCAGGGGGTTGCCGAGGGCAAAAAGGACATTTTCGAGGCGAATTTGTTCACGTTCGGGGTGATTGGCGATCATAATATTCCTGTGTCGGCGGTGGTGCTGTTCACGCGAACGGCAGTCCGTATCGGCGGCTGGCGGCTAATATACCCAAACTCCTTTTCTTACGCCACGCGCGCCGTCGCAACCTGCCGATAGCAATGATAGCAAAAATAGTTCGAATATACTCGTACAGTTGTACTATGATAGATGCCGTAAACCTAACCGCGGCAGATTTAGCCGCTAACTGACAGTCAATACGACTAAGGACGCATCATGCCCCGACCCATCCCCCTCGAACGTTATCGCAACATCGGTATCTCCGCGCATATCGATGCCGGCAAAACCACCACCACTGAGCGCATTCTGTTTTATACCGGAATGAGCCATAAGCTGGGTGAAGTACACGATGGCGCGGCAACCACCGACTGGATGGCACAGGAGCAGGAGCGCGGGATCACGATTACCTCCGCTGCGGTGAGTTGCTTCTGGCCCGGTATGGACCGCAGTTTTGAGCCGCATCGTATCAATATCATCGATACCCCGGGGCACGTCGACTTCACCATTGAAGTGGAACGCTCTATGCGGGTACTCGACGGCGCGGTGATGGTCTATGACTCGGTCGGCGGCGTGCAGCCGCAGTCGGAAACCGTCTGGCGGCAGGCCAATAAATATCACGTACCGCGGTTAGCGTTCGTCAATAAAATGGATCGTCCGGGCGCTGACTTCTTCCGCGTGGTGCAGATGATGATCGACCGCCTGAAGGCGAATCCGGTACCGATTGCGATCCCCATTGGCGCCGAAGAGCATTTCACCGGCGTCGTCGACCTGATTAAAATGCGCGCTATTCTGTGGGACGACGCGACTCAGGGCATGACGTTCAGCTATGCGCCGGTTCCCGATAATCTGCTGGCGACGGCTCAGCAGTGGCGGGATAAAATGGTGTCGGCGGCGGCAGAAGCCAGCGATGAACTGATGGATAAATACCTCGAAAGCGGCGAACTGAGCGAAGCGGAAATGGTTAGCGGGTTGCGTAAACGCACGATTAACGGCGAGATCCAGCCGGTACTCTGCGGCAGCGCCTTTAAAAATAAAGGCGTACAGCGGATGCTCGATGCGGTGATTGAGTTGATGCCATCGCCGCTGGATATTCCGGCGATTCAGGGCGTTGACGAAAAAGGTCAACCGGCGGAACGTCACCCGAGCGATGATGAGCCGTTGTCCGCGCTGGCGTTCAAACTGATGACCGACCCCTACGTCGGCCAGCTAACCTTTATCCGCGTCTACTCCGGAACGCTGAAAAAAGGCGATGCGGTGTTTAACCCGGTGAAGGGCAAGAAAGAGCGCATCGGACGCATCGTACTGATGCATGCCAACGACCGTCACGAAGTCGATGAACTGCATGCTGGTGATATTGCCGCCTGCGTTGGGCTGAAAGATGTGACGACGGGCGATACGCTGTGCGACCCGGACGCGGTGATCACTCTTGAGCGCATGGAGTTCCCGGAACCGGTGATCTCACTGGCGATTGAGCCGAAGACCAAAGCCGATCAGGAGAAAATGGGCATTGCGCTACAGCGCCTGGCTTCTGAGGACCCGTCATTCCGTCTGCATACGGATGAAGAGTCCGGGCAGACGATTATCTCCGGGATGGGCGAACTACATCTGGAAATTATCGTCGACCGTATGAAGCGCGAGTTTGGCGTGGAGGCGAATATTGGTCGCCCGCAGGTGACCTACCGCGAAACCATTCGTAAAACGGTGAAAGAGGTTGAAGGTAAGTTTGTCCGTCAATCCGGCGGTAAAGGGCAATATGGTCACGTGGTACTGACTCTGGAACCGTTAGCGCCTGGGAGCGGCTTTGTGTTTGAGGATGCGACTAAAGGTGGGGTGGTGCCGCGCGAGTACATCCCTTCCGTGGAGAAAGGATTGCGCGAAGCGATGGGAACCGGGGTGCTGGCAGGTTATCCGGTCGTCGACGTTAAAGCGACTCTGACGTTTGGTTCGTACCATGACGTCGATTCATCAGAAATGGCTTTCCGTATGGCGGCGATTTTCGGCTTCAAGGAGGGGGCACGCAAAGCGGACCCGGTGATCCTTGAGCCGGTGATGCATGTCGAGGTGGAGACGCCGGAAGAGTACGCCGGGAATATTATGGGCGATCTCTCTTCCCGCCGCGGGATGGTGCAGGGGATGGAAGAGCGTTTCGGCAGCCAGATAATCCGTGCCGATGTGCCGCTGGCCGAAATGTTCGGTTATTCCACTACGCTGCGTTCGATGTCGCAAGGGCGCGCCACCTACAGCATGGAGTTCCACCATTACGCAGAAGCGCCGCGTAACGTGGCCGATGAGATTATTGCCAGCCGCGCTAAAGGCTAAACAACGTACCCGGGTGTCATACCCGGGTTACGAGTCCAGTCACAGTTGGTAGCCCGGATAAGGCGTACGCCGCCATCCGGGGGATTTCTCATTACTTAAACAATATCCTGCGCATACTGCCACAGCGCTTTCAACAGCGCCTGTTTCTCACTATCGTCGGCATACTGCTGATACATCACCTGTAGCTCATCGGCGTAGGCCTGTAAAAACTCCGGCGTAAACACGTTACGGCGATGCTCTAACCAGCGCTGCTGCTCGTTTTCATCGAGCGTGCCCGGGAAGTTGCGCGCGCGATAGTTAAACAGTAGTCGCTCAATACGCTTATCGGCGAAAGTGATGTCGAGCGCCGGCAGATTTTTGGGCTCGGTCTCGAGGACGATTTTCATCGCCGCGCGATCGGCATCGCTAAAGAATCCGTTATAGAGCTGCGCATCAACGTTATGAGACGGCACGAACGGCTCGGCTTCGGCATACAGCGCCACCACCTTCTCGCGCACCTGTGGATTAGCGCGCAGCAGCTGCGCGTTTTCGAGACAGCGCTGAATATTAATACCTAAGCGGTCGGCATCCTGCGGGCGCAGCGTATTGGCCTGCGCCAACACCGGGCACTTATTTAAGTGCACCAGCTTAATGGGCGCAGCAGGTAAATCACCAAGTTCGGCTCTGGGGGTATATAAACGCTCGCGCAGAGTATCGGCATCGAGCTCCAGCAGCGGCGACATATCGCCTGCCAGATCAACCATAATGACCGCATTACGGTTGTCCGGATGCCAGGCCAGAGGCGCGACCAGGCTGGTATTGCCGCGTGCGGCGCCAAACATCCCGGAAACGTGAACCAGCGGTTTTATTTGCGGGACGTCAATCAGCGTCGCCAGTTTGCGCTTATTACGATGACTGTACAGATAATCAAACAGGCGCGGCTGTTGGGTCTTTACCAGTTTCGCCATGGCGATAGTGGCATAAACATCAGCCATCGCGTCGTGAGCGTTGCTGTGTTCGATACCGTTAGCGATGGTCAGGTGCTCAAGGCGGAAGCTCGGCAGACCGTCTTCGTTTTCCGGCCAGTTGATACCTTCCGGGCGTAGGGCATAGCAGGCGCGCATCACATCCAGCAGATCCCAGCGTGAGTTATCGTGCTGCCAGCTCCAGGCGTAAGGATCGTAAAAGTTGCGATAAAAGATATTACGGCTGACTTCGTCATCGAAACGGACGTTGTTGTAACCGACGATACAGGTTTTCGGTACCGTGAACAGATCGTTGATGCGACGGGCGAAAGCGGCTTCGTTATCGCCTTTGGCCAGCGCTTCCTGCGGCGTAATACCGGTGATCATCACCGCCTGCGGCTGCGGCAGGTAGTCATCCGCAGGTTTGCAGTAGAAGACTTCCGGTTCGCCAATGATATTCAGATCTTCATCGGTGCGGATGGCGGCGAACTGCGCCGGCCGGTCAAGTGAGGGGCTGGTGCCGAAGGTCTCGTAGTCGTGGAAGAGGAAGGATTGTTGTTCGCCATTTTTCATTGTCAAAACTAGTCTCTTTGTGTCGGTTAATTTTTTGTTTTTAAACGATAAACAAC
>CABUCP010000230.1 GCA_902490055.1 uncultured Klebsiella sp.
ACGTTCAATAAATGGCGCGAGGCTCATTTTTTGTCCAGGATGCTGCGGATCGTCCGCCAGGATGATTGTGATCGGCTGCGCGCTGGTCTTACCGGCCTTCACTTCCTGCTCGGCGATATCATTCAGCGGATACTGTACCAGGGTGCTGGGGTTAATCGCATACAGCGCATTGCCCGGGCGGCAGGTTAACATCACTTCTTCACGGGTAAACGCCCAGTTGTCCTTACCTACTTCAAAACGGCTCACGGTGATCACCTGCGGCGCCGCCAGCGCGGCGCTTGAGCTTGCCAGTAACAACATTGTCAGAACGATTTTTTTCATCATTTAGCCAGTTAATTCAATTAGGTTGCCAGGTCGCAAACAGGCTGACGGCGAAGATCGCCAGCGCCGCGAGCGCCATTTCCAGCTGCGTCGTGCGTAAAATAGTCCGTTCGGCCCACGCGCCGTCACCCGACATTCGCGGTACCAGAACATACCTGTTCACCAGGGCGATTGCTACCATCCCGGCGACCAGCGCACATTTGAACAACAACATCACGCCCCACGGCGAGTCGCCAATCAACTTTCCCTGTATCAGCAGCGTATTCACGATACCGGTGGCAATGGCCCCGGCGACCGCCAGATGTCCATAACGGGAAAAACGCATCATGGCAGTTATCGCCGCCTGCCGCCAGCGTCCATAGGCCAGCCGCAGACAGTAGATAAACGGCAGCAGCCCACCAACCCAGAGCGAAACGCAGAACAGATGTAGAGCGTGATTGGTACGCTGCAGCGCGCCGAGCCAGCCGCTATTCATGGCCGCATGCCCGACGCCGGCCAACAGCAGCAGCTGTGCGCAGAAAAGCAGCAATAGCAGACGCGCCGGGCGACGAGGTTTAATCCACACTACCGCCAGCGCAATCCACCCCAGCACAATCTGCCATAACCAGACGCCGCCAAACTGCGTACCGACAACGCTCCGCCAGATAGCCGGCTGCCAAACATCGCGCCAGCCGTCCCCCATTAATCCGCCCTGCGCCATCAGCATCAGGGTGGCGGAGATAGCGCTTATCAGCAGCAGATGGCGCATCAGCGGATAAAACCGCTGCATCAAGAGGCGCCGTAGATTATCGGGGGCCAACCATGCGCCATACAGCGCACAGCCGAAGGCCGCCATCAATGAGATGAAGTGGACAAAACGCAGGCCGATATACAGTCCCGTTAGCATGGTTTACTTCACGCTAAAATGGTATTGCCCTTTCGTTTTGTGGCCGTCAACGGAAACCACATGCCAGTCGACGGTGTAGTCACCGGCAGCCAGCGGCTGCGTCAACGGCAGCGTGAGCTGCGCTTTATTATCGTCGCTGCGCGTCAGTTTTCCCGTCGCGATAGCTGCCTGCTGCGGGCCGCTCAGGGTTACGCCGCTGAAGGCGGTTTCGACCCCTTCACTGAAGGTTAAGGTCAGCGCCTGCGGGGATACAGAGACCGTCGAATCGGCGGCAGGAGTTTGCTGTTGCAGATGTGCGTGGGCAAAGGCGCTGGTGGTAGTAAGCGCAGCGGCTAGCAATACGGCGGCGTGCAGCGCGCGTCCGGCGATGGTTCGCATAATCGTCATTCCTTTTTGTTATGTATGTAGCACAGAGAATAACCCTGTATAATGGCGGAGTCGAGCTAAGCATCCGGGACTTGCCTTTCAGCGTCACGCTTAGTAACTTTTGCGCCGTGATGAAGGAGGAAGAGATGGAAAATAATCTGGCAAAAATTTCGCAAGATGAAATGGACAAGGTCAATGTTGACCTGGCGGCGGCCGGCGTCGCTTTTAAAGAGCGCTACAATATGCCCGTGGTTGCCGATCTCGTCGAAAGAGAGCAGCCCGCGCATTTACGCGACTGGTTTCGTGAACGCCTGATCGCCCATCGGCTGGCATCCGTTTCACTCTCCCGCCTGCCTTATGAACCGAAACAGAAATGATTGCCCCCCTCTTAAGGATCTGCCCATTGGCAAGCGCCACGCATTCTATTACGCTGGTTTCTTTGGCGAGGAGTAAGCCATGCTGCGCGTAATCGATACAGAAACCTGCGGACTGCAGGGCGGCATTGTAGAAATTGCCTCCGTCGATATCGTCGACGGCCAGATAACCAACCCCATGAGCCACCTGGTGCGCCCCGACCGCCCCATCAGCCCGCAGGCAATGGCTATCCACCGCATCACCGAAGAGATGGTGGCCGATAAACCGTGGATTGAAGAAGTAGTGCCGCAATATCAGGGCAGCCCGTGGTACGTCGCGCATAACGCCAGTTTTGACCGCCGGGTACTGCCGGAAATGAACGGCGAGTGGATCTGTACCATGAAACTGGCGCGCCGCCTGTGGCCCGGTATCAAGTACAGCAATATGGGATTGTATAAATCACGCAAGCTCAGCGTCGCCACGCCGCCGGGGTTGCACCATCACCGGGCCTTATACGACTGCTATATCACCGCGGCGCTACTGCTGGATATTATGCAGGTATCGGGCTGGTCGCCGGATGATATGGCAAACATTACCGGTCGCCCGGCGCTGTTAACCACGTTCACCTTCGGCAAATACCGCGGCAAAGCGGTGTCGGAAGTGGCAGAGAACGATCCAGGCTATCTGCGTTGGTTGTTCAATAACCTGGATCGCATGAGCCCCGAGCTGCGCTTAACGCTGAAGCACTATCTCGGCGAGTAATGTTTATACCTCGGATTTACCGGGCAACGTTCCCTGCGCGAGGGCAATCAAGAAGGCGTACTCCAGCGCCACGCCCTCGTAGCTTTTAAAGCGCCCCGATTTACCGCCGTGGCCGGAATCCATATCGGTACACAGCAGCAGCAGGTTATCGTCGGTTTTCAGCTCGCGCAGTTTCGCCACCCATTTAGCAGGTTCCCAATATTGCACCTGCGAATCATGCAGTCCGGTGGTCACCAGCATATGCGGGTAAGCCTGAGCGGCCACGCCGTCATAGGGACTGTAGCTTTTCATATAGTGATAGTAGGTTTCGTCCTGCGGATTCCCCCACTCTTCAAACTCGCCGGTGGTCAACGGGATAGATTCGTCGAGCATGGTGGTTAGCACATCAACAAACGGCACCTGAGCCACCACGCCGTGGAACAATTCTGGACGTTGGTTGATAGCCACCCCCATTAGCATCCCGCCGGCGCTGCCGCCCATGCCATAACACAGCCGCGGATCGCCATATTGCTGCGCTAACAGCGCATCACATACGTCGAGATAATCGTTGAATGTATTCTTTTTACAGAGAAATTTACCGTCCTCATACCACTGCTGGCCAAGCTCGCCGCCGCCGCGGATATGGGCAATCGCAAAGACAAAGCCGCGATCCAGCAAGCTCAGGCGGCTAGCGCTGAAATCCGCGTCCATGCTGGCGCCGTAGGAACCGTAGCCGTAAACCAGCAGCGGATTACTTCCTTTGCGAAAATGCTGGTGATGATAAACCAACGATACCGGCACCTCGACGCCATCTCGCGCCTTCACCCACAGGTGTTCGCTACGATAACAAGCGGCATCAAAGCCCTTCACTTCCTGCTGTTTGATCACGCGCCGCTCGCCGGTATCCATATCCAGTTCAAAGAGCGTATCCGGCGTGGTCATTGATGAATAGCCGTAGCGCAGACGCGACGTTTCCGGCTCCGGATTATAGGCAAGCCAGGTGACATACGCCGGATCGTCAAAGGCGATGCCAACCACTTCGCGCGTTTTACGGTTAATTTGCCGCAGACTGGTCAACCCGCGCTGGCGCTCTTCGACGACCAGCCAATCGGTAAACAGCGTAAAGCCTTCGAGCATCACGTCTGCGCGGGCGGGGATCAGCGTTTGCCACTGCTGCTCATCGCGCAGCACGGTACGATAGAGGCCAAAATTCTTACCTTCGCGGTTCGATCGTAGATAAAACGCATGCTGGTAGTGATCGAGACTGTATTCATGATCCTTGCGCCGCGGCAGGAAGCACACCGGTTCTGCATCCGGCAGTTCGGGGTTAAGCAGCAGAACTTCACTGGTCGTGGCGCTGGAAAGGTAGATAACCACAAACTGTTGCGAGGTGGTTTTGTGCACGCTGACATAAAAAGTGTCATCTTTTTCTTCGTACACTAAGACGTCGCTGGCGGCGGGGGTACCGATTGCATGCCGCCAGACCTGATACGGCAGCAGCGTAGTCGGGTGCTTGCGCACATACCACAGAAAACGCGAGTCGTTGCTCCAGGCAAATTCCGGCGTGACGTTTTCCAGAATCTCAGCAGACCATTCTCCGCTATTCAGATCATGAAACCGCAGGCTGTACTGGCGCCGGGAGAGATAATCCTCCGCAACCGCCATCAGTTGATTATTAGGCGCGACGCCCAAACCGCCGAGGGTATAGAATTCACTGTTCGCCGCCCGCAGGTTAGCATCAAGCAGGACTTCCCACCGATCCCATTCTTCTTTGAGCACCGACTGGCGTTGGTAAATGGCATATTCACATCCCGGCTCGTAGACCTGGCGATAGCGGTAGCCATTCTTGCTGTAGGGAGCGGACACTTCACGCGGTGGTATACGGTCGATAATCTCTTTCAGTACCCGCTCCTGCAGGCTGCTTTGCGAGGCCATGACCTTTTTACCGTAGTCGTTTTCCTGTCGGAGGTAGTCCAGCACTTCCGGCCGCGCGCGTTCGTCGTCGCGCAGCCAGTAGTAATTATCGATGCGAGTGTCGCCATGAAGGGTCATGGCGTGGGGGATCCGTTTAGCTTTTGGTAGCATGCGTTATTCTTCTGCGTCTCATTATGGAGTCACCACATTGCTCAGCGCGACGTGGTGACTATAAGGTTGGCAAAAGTGGCCAGCGATGCAAGTCTTTTACGAATCAAGCGCCTGCTTTTGCGCCTGAACGTCGCGTTCCATCTCTTCGCGCACGTCCTTCGGCAGCTTGAGGGCGTCACCAAGCGCATCCAGGTAGCTGCGTTCCATAAAGTGGTCGATATCAATCACCGCGCAGCTAAGGTAGTAGATTTCCAGCGCTTCCTGGCCGTCACGTACGCTCTGCGCCAGACGCTGTGGGTCGAGCGGCTGGGTTAAGACCCTATCGATCAATACCCGCCCCTGCACGTCAATGTTCGCCGCCCGCAATTGCTCTTCAATGTGCTGGCGTTCACGTTCGTCAATGTGGCCATCGCTTTTGGCGGCAAAGACCAGCGCGGTAATCAGTCGTTCGCTGCGTGCATCAAGCATAGCCGGCTCCGGAGCAACCACCGTCGCCGTCTCCGGCGCGATATCGGCCTGCTGGTTACGCATTTTTTGCTGATACTTATTCCACAATACGCTACCGGCAACCGCGCCGCCGCCGACCAGCAGCGCGCTGGTACCATATTTCGCCAGCAGTTTGCGTGATGATTTACTGGCGACCAATAGCCCGGCCAGGCCGCCCAGCGCACCGGGCAGCAGATTTTTAGCGGATGAAGATTTTTCAGCTGAAGCGGAATTGCCCTGCTGGCCCAGCAGGGACTGAAGTTGATTAAGCCAGTTAGCCATAACATTCCTCTATAGCACGATATGCGATGCCATCAGCCTAAACGACGAGACGTCAGGAAATGTTATGACTGACTAAAGATGCGAAAATTTCCGCTTCGCCGGTTATCAGGCGGCCTTTGCTTTGCGCGGCTTTTTCGCGGCGCCTTCTTCAGCGACAGATGGCTCATCCTCCGCCGACTCCTGCTCCGGCGTTTCTGCGGCCGCTTCGGGGCGATCTTCCGCTTCCGGCAATTTCCCCGACTTCAGAATGTGGTGTAAGGCGTCTTTGCGCTCGGCCAGCCACATCGACATATTGTCACGCTGGGCTTCATCTAATTCCAACGGGCACTCTACCAG
>CABUCP010000231.1 GCA_902490055.1 uncultured Klebsiella sp.
CAAAAAACAATTCTTTTCCACGCCGCTTCGAGAGCATATCTCGCTGAGTTTACAGGCAATGGCCGCTGTATCATCCCGAAAGGAAGGCACGGTATTTTTCCGTTTTTTACAACACCACATCCACAGGCAGTAATGAATTTATGACCCATCAGTTAAAATCTCGCGACATCATTGCGCTGGGCTTTATGACCTTCGCGCTGTTCGTCGGCGCAGGCAACATTATCTTCCCTCCGATGGTTGGCTTACAGGCCGGCGAACACGTCTGGACCGCAGCCATTGGCTTCCTGATTACCGCCGTGGGTCTGCCGGTGCTAACGGTGGTCGCGCTGGCGAAAGTCGGCGGCGGCGTTGAGCGTCTGAGCTCGCCGATCGGTAAAGTCGCAGGTATTCTGCTGGCGGTGGTGTGTTACCTGGCGGTAGGGCCGCTGTTCGCGACCCCGCGTACCGCAACCGTTTCATTTGAAGTGGGGATTGCCCCGCTGACCGGCGACGGCGCGCTGCCGCTGCTGATTTATAGCGTCATCTATTTTGCGCTGGTGATTCTGGTCTCCCTCTATCCGGGCAAACTGCTGGATACCGTCGGCAACTTCCTGGCGCCGCTGAAAATTATCGCTCTGATCGTGCTGGCCGTCGCGGCCGTTATCTGGCCGGCTGGCCCGATTAGCGACGCGATGGAAGCCTATCGCACCGCGCCGTTCTCTAACGGCTTCGTCAACGGCTATCTGACGATGGATACCCTCGGGGCGATGGTCTTTGGCATCGTGATTGTTAACGCCGCGCGTTCCCGCGGGGTTAGCGAAGCGCGTCTGCTGACCCGCTATACCGTGTGGGCTGGTCTGATGGCCGGCGTGGGCCTGACGCTGCTGTATCTGGCGTTGTTCCGCCTGGGTTCCGATAGCGCGACGCTGGTGGATCAGTCGGCAAACGGCGCGGCTATCCTCCACTCCTATGTGCAGCATACCTTTGGCGGCGCGGGCAGCTTCCTGCTGGCGGCACTGATTTTCATCGCCTGTCTGGTTACCGCGGTTGGTCTGACCTGCGCCTGCGCCGAGTTCTTCGCGCAGTATCTGCCGCTGTCATACCGTTCGCTGGTCTTTATTCTGGGGCTGTTCTCCATGGCGGTTTCCAACCTGGGCCTCAGCCACCTGATTCAGATTTCGATTCCGGTGTTAACCGCCATTTATCCGCCGTGTATCGCACTGGTGGTATTAAGCTTTACCCGCGGTTGGTGGCATAATTCCTCCCGCGTTATCGCACCGGCAATGTTTATCAGCCTGATGTTTGGTATCATTGACGGCGTTAAAGCATCGGCGTTCGCGGCTATCATGCCGGAATGGACCGCGCGTCTGCCGCTGGCGGAGCAAGGTCTGGCATGGTTGATGCCGACGGCGGTGATGGCCGTGCTGGCCGCGATTATCGATCGCGCAGCGGGTCGCCAGGTGGTGTCAAAAGCCCACTAACCGACGCTTTATTCAGGTGTTTAACCACGGGACTTAAGGTCCCGTGGTTTTTTGTTTTTTTGGTCATTCCCTTTTGCGTTTTGCCCCCGCAAAGCACAAACGAGAAAAACGGCATGGAACACGATGGAAAGTAGTAACAAGCTTAAGCGCGGGCTAAGTACCCGGCACATTCGCTTTATGGCTCTTGGTTCCGCAATTGGTACCGGCCTGTTCTACGGTTCGGCAGACGCCATTAAAATGGCGGGGCCGAGCGTACTGTTGGCATATATTATCGGCGGCGTGGCGGCGTATATCATTATGCGCGCGCTGGGTGAAATGTCGGTGCATAACCCTGCCGCCAGTTCTTTCTCGCGCTACGCGCAGGAAAACCTCGGCGGCCTGGCGGGCTATATCACCGGCTGGACCTACTGTTTTGAAATCCTGATCGTCGCGATAGCCGACGTTACCGCCTTCGGTATCTACATGGGCGTCTGGTTCCCGGCAGTGCCGCACTGGATATGGGTACTGAGCGTGGTGCTGATTATCTGCGCCGTCAACCTGATGAGCGTGAAGGTCTTCGGCGAACTCGAGTTCTGGTTCTCGTTCTTTAAAGTCGCCACCATCATCATCATGATTCTCGCCGGTTTCGGTATCATCATTTGGGGAATCGGCAACGGCGGTCAGCCGACCGGTATTCACAACCTGTGGAGCAACGGCGGCTTCTTTAGCAACGGCTGGCTGGGCATGGTGATGTCGTTGCAGATGGTGATGTTCGCCTACGGCGGTATTGAAATTATCGGCATCACCGCCGGTGAGGCCAAGGACCCGGAAAAATCTATCCCGCGCGCCATTAACTCGGTGCCGATGCGTATTCTGGTGTTTTATGTCGGTACACTGTTCGTCATTATGTCGATCTATCCGTGGAATCTGGTGGGCACCAACGGCAGTCCGTTCGTGATGACCTTCCAGCATATGGGGATTACCTTCGCCGCCGGTATTCTGAACTTCGTGGTGCTGACCGCGTCGCTGTCGGCGATTAATAGCGATGTTTTCGGCGTGGGGCGTATGCTGCACGGAATGGCCGAGCAGGGCAGCGCGCCAAAGGTGTTTGCCAGGACCTCACGCCGCGGTACCCCGTGGGTAACGGTGATGGTCATGACCATCGCGCTGCTGTTTGCGGTGTATCTCAACTACATCATGCCGGAAAACGTCTTCCTGGTTATTGCTTCGCTGGCGACTTTTGCCACGGTGTGGGTGTGGATTATGATCTTGCTGTCGCAAATCGCTTTCCGTCGCCGCCTGTCGCCGGAAGAAGTTAAAGCGCTGAAGTTTAAAGTGCCGGGCGGCGTGGCGACCACCGTGGTTGGTCTGGTATTCCTGGTCTTTATCATCGCGCTTATCGGCTACCATCCTGATACTCGCATTTCGCTGTACGTCGGCTTTGCGTGGATTGCGCTGCTGCTGGTGGGTTGGAAAATTAAGACCCGCCGCGACCGCCGGTTGGCCCAGGCGCAGTAATTCTTCGCTCTTCCGGGCCAGGCCTTTGCTCTGGCCCGGGAATATCGCTCCTCCTCCTTTCTCCTCCCCCAATTATTCTATTGATGATGAGTCATACGCCTGTCCGCTGTGGCAAGGTGTGGCCATTACGCAAAAAGAGGAATAATGATGTTGAAGGCCTGGCACCTGCCGGTTGCTCCTTTTATCAAAGAGCAACAGGAACGACTCTTTATTACGCTGTGGCTTAGCGGCGAGGCGATGCCGCAGCGGATTACGCTACGCGCGGAAGAGGATAATGAAGAGCTGTCATTGCCGATGCAGCGCCTGCGCCAATCGCCGCGCCCCGGCGTCGTTGCATGGCGCGGGGAGATAAACCTCGCGCACGGCCAGCCGCGCCGCCGCTATAGCTTCAAGCTGTTGTGGGCAGACCGCCAGCTGTGGTTTACCCCGCAGGGGTTGCAGCGTTTCCCGCCGGCGCGGCTGGAGCAGTTTGCCGTCGATCTACCGGATAGCGGACCACAGTGGGTCGCCGACCAAGTCTTTTATCAAATCTTCCCCGATCGTTTCGCCCGCAGCGACGCGCGTGAAGCCGGGCAGGACGAGGTTTATTATCACCATGCGGCCGGCCAGGATATTGTGCTGAAAGCGTGGGATGAACCGTTGACCGGCGAAGCCGGCGGTTCGACCTTTTACGGCGGCGATCTCGATGGGATCAGCGAAAAGCTCCCGTACCTGAAGCAGCTTGGCGTCACCGCGCTATATCTTAATCCGGTTTTCGTCGCCCCCAGCGTGCATAAATATGATACCGCAGATTACCGCCGCGTCGATCCGCAGTTCGGCGGCGACGCCGCGCTGCTGCGTCTACGGGAGAATACGCAGCGTGAAGGAATGCGTCTGATCCTCGACGGCGTGTTTAACCATACCGGCGACTCGCATCCGTGGTTCGATCGCCATCAGCAGGCGAGCAGCGGCGCCTGTCATCAGCCGGACTCACCGTGGCGCGAGTGGTTTACCTTCTCGCCGGAGGGAACGGCGCATAATTGGCTGGGCTATGCCAGCCTGCCGAAGCTGGATTACCGATCCACGAGCTTGATTAACGAAATCTATGCCGGTGAGGACAGCGTCGTGCGCCACTGGCTGAAAGCGCCGTGGAGCATGGACGGTTGGCGGCTGGATGTGGTGCATATGCTGGGCGAGGACGGCGGCGCGCGCAATAACCTGCGCCATATTGCCGGTATCACCCAGGCAGCGAAGCAGGAGCTGCCAGAAGCCTTTGTCTTCGGCGAACATTTTGGCGACGCGCGCCAGTGGCTGCAGGCCGATGCCGAAGATGCGGCGATGAACTATCGCGGCTTTACGTTCCCGCTATGGGGTTTCCTCGCCAATACCGATATATCCTACGATCCGCAGAAAATCGATGCCCAGACCTGCATGGCGTGGATGGATAATTATCGCGCCGGGCTGTCGCATCAGCAGCAGTTGCGGATGTTTAATCAACTGGATAGTCACGATACCGCCCGTTTTAAATCCTTGCTCGGTAAAGATGTCGCGCGACTGCCGCTGGCGGTGGTGTGGCTATTCTGCTGGCCGGGCGTGCCGTGTATTTATTACGGCGATGAAGTCGGCGTCGATGGCAACAACGATCCGTTTTGCCGTAAGCCGTTCCCGTGGGATCCGGCGCTGCAGGATGAGACGCTGCTGGGGTTGTATAAACGCATGACCATCTTGCGTAAGGGCCACCAGGCGCTGCGCTACGGCGGCTGCCAGGTGATTTATGCCGAAGACAACGTGGTGGTGTTTGCCCGCGTTTATAAACAGCAGCGGGTGCTGGTGGCGATTAACCGCGGCGAGGCCTGCGAAGTGGTACTGGAGGCGTCGCCGCTGCTGGAAGGAAAGACGTGGCAGCGCAAAGAAGGGGCGGGCGATCTGCACGATGACGTGCTGAGCCTACCCGCGATTTCCGCAAGCGTATGGTGTAGCCGTTAATGATAAAGCTGGCTCAGACTTGGGTCCCGCAGGATAGCTTCCCGCCACCAGCGTTGAGCCAGACCATCATTGCCGCTACGCCAGGCCATATAGGTAATATCTTTCTCCCGACATGAAATAACGGGTTTCTCCACCAGTTCGCCGCGCTCGAGCCACGGGCGGGCGATGTGGCGCGGCAGAAACCCGCATCCCAGCCCGGCGCGTAGCAGCGCGACTTTAGTGGCGAAATCATCCACTCGGATCTGTTCTTGTTCATCGAGCAGATTGCTGTTCAGCGGATGACAGTAGCGGGCGCTATCGCTGATGACCACCGCGCGATGCAGGCTGAGCTGTTTATTGGTGAGCGGTTGGCTGGTTTCCGCCAGCGGGTGGTTTGGCGCGACGACGAAAACATTGTCCATCGCGCCGAGCATTTTCCACGACCATTCCGCCGATGTCGGCGGCTCGTTTATCGCCCCAAGAATAATATCCGCACCGTTATGGGTCAGCTCTTCCCATGAGCCCGCCAGCGTGTGGTGGGTAAAGTTAAGCCGGGTTTGCGGATGCTGGGCGTAGAACTCGGCGATCAGCGGCAGCAGCGCCTGGAAGGGAAAAGAGTCGTCAAGCGCGATGGCCAGATCCCGCTCCCAGCCGGCGCTCAGCAGCTGTGCCTGTTTTTCCAGGTCGTTGGCGGCATTCAGCAGCAAGCGCCCCTTTTCCAGCATTATTTTCCCGGTATCGGTAAACTTCGCCCGGTGTCCGGAACGATCAAGCAGGGTGATATTCAGATCGCTTTCCAGTTTTTGGATCATGTAGCTCAGCGCGGCAGGGGTTTTAAACAGCGACTCGGCGGCCAGCGCAAACGAGCCATGTTTATCCAGCGCATCGAGAATTAACAACACATCAAGGT
>CABUCP010000232.1 GCA_902490055.1 uncultured Klebsiella sp.
TTTTTTATTTTTCTTATGCATTGCTACAGGTTCCTGCAGGAATTCTCGGCGATAAAATTGGTAAGAAAAAGGTGCTGGTGCCTGGGTTTATTCTGTTTGGCGTTTTTACCGCGGTCACCGGTTGGGTAAAAAGCTGGTATATGCTGCTGTTTGCCCGTGTGGTCACCGGCGCAGGCGAGGGGACTTATTATGGCCCGCAATATGGTTTGTCTTCCGAGCAGATCCCGAAAAAATTCCGTTCTCTGGGTAGCGCGATTATCAACAGCGGGATGGCCTTTGGTATCGCGCTGGGCCTGATGACATCCAGCTGGCTGGTCTACGACAAGGGTTATTCATGGCGGATGCCGTTCTATGCCATGGCGGTACCTTCGGTGCTGGTCGGGATTGCCATCTGGCTATTTGTCAAAGAGAAAAAGCGTACCGCCGACGCCGACGGTAAGCCGGTACAAAAAGGCAAATTTAGCGATCTGCTGAAAAACCGTAATTTAATTCTGACTTATATCATGGTGTTCTGCAGCCTGTTCGGATTCTTCGTTATTCTGACCTGGCTTCCTTATTACCTGCAAAATGAACGCGGTATTGCTGGCAGCGAAACCGGGTTTATTTCATCGCTGGTCGCGTGGATCTCTATTCCCGGCGCGCTGTTGTTCTCCGGCCTTTCGGATAAATTAGGCCGCCGCAAACCGTTAATTCTGTTCCTCGTGCCGGTCGCCATTGCCAGCATGCTTTCCATTATTTGGATGCCGAGTATGACCGGGGTTATCGCCGCGCTATGCGTGTATGGCCTGGTCGGCAAGCTCGCGCTGGATCCGGTGCTGGTGGCGCTGGTCGCCGATAGCGTCGATGAAACCAATTACAGCACCGCATTTGGTTTATTTAATTTTATCGGCATGAGCTCATCGATTCTGGCTCCCATTATTGCAGGGGCGGCGCGAGATATTACCGGCAGTCTGGCTTCGAGTTTTTATGTTTCCGCCGCGCTGTTGGTCGTTGGTCTGGTCGCCATGCTGTTTTTAAAAGAAAAACGCACATAAAGAGGTAGCGGTAATGATTTACGCTTTTATTAAAAAGGGAAGCTTTCAGGACTCCGTAAGCCTGATGATTATTTCCCGCAAATTAAGTGAACGCCCGGAAGTGGATCAGGTTTCGGTCATGATGGGCACGCCGGCGAATAAATCGATGCTGGAATCGACTGGATTCTGGCACCCGGATTTTACCGAGGCTACGCCCAACGATATTTGCGTGGCGGTACGCACCCATGCAGCGCAGCCGGAAATCCTCGAGTTAATCCGCGAACAGTTAGAGAAAGAGCTGAGCGCTATCGCCAATGCGTCCGGCAGCTCAACGCAGCTGGTGAAGGCGCGGCGCTGGGAGAGCGCCTGCCAGAAATTACCGGACGCTAACCTGCTGCTGGTGTCGGTGGCCGGCGAGTACGCCGCCGAAGTGGCGAAAGAGGGGCTGCTGGCCAACAAGAGCGTGATGCTGTTTTCCGATAACGTCTCGCTGGCGCAAGAGGTTGAACTGAAAACGCTGGCCCGCGAAAAGGGGCTGATTGTGATGGGGCCGGACTGCGGGACGGCAATGATCGCCGGCAGCCCGCTGGCCTTCGCCAACGTTTTGCCGCAGGGCGGGATCGGCGTCATCGGCGCATCGGGGACCGGGATCCAGGAAATCACCTCGCAGGTGGCGCTGCATCAACAGGGTATTAGCCACGCCATTGGCCTTGGCGGGCGCGACCTCAGCGCCGAAGTCGGCGGCATCAGCGCCCTGACCGCGCTGGAGATGCTGGCGGCCGATAGCGCAACGCAGGTTATCGCTTTTGTCTCGAAACCGCCATCGCCGCAGGTTCGTTCCCGCATTATTGCGGCGATGCAAAAACAGCATAAACCGGTGGTGGCGCTGTTCCTCGGCAGCCGGGCCGAGCAGCGGCGTGAAGGCAACGTCTGGCTGGCGAACTCGCTGGCGGATGCCGCGCAATTGGCAGTACTCCTGATGCGCGTGGCGCAGCAGCGGCAGACTCAACCACGGGTCGCCGGCAAGGGTATTTATGGATTGTATGCCGGCGGTACCCTCGCCGCGGAGGCCGCAATGCTGCTCTCCGCCAATCTGGGGATCCCGGTGAGCGACAGCCACGCCGACGGCGTGATGCTGGAAGCCGGTGGGCATCGCATCGTCGACCTTGGCGACGACAGCTACACCCTCGGCAGACCACACCCGATGATCGACCCCACCACCCGCAGCATTGAAATCGAGAAGCTGGCGGCTATGCCGGAAGTCGGCGTGCTGCTGCTGGATGTGGTACTGGGCTACGGCGCCTGCGCGGATCCGGCAGGCGCCGTAGTTGAGGCCATCGAGCAGGTGCGTCGCCAACGTTCTGCGCCGCTGGTGGTTATCGCCACCATGACCGGTACCGAAGCCGATCCGCAGGGACGAAGCGAGCAGATAGCGATCCTGCGCGAGGCCGGGGTGGCGGTGGTGGATACCCTCGAAGAAGCGGCGCTACTGGCGGTCAGCCTGACGCAGCATCAACCGCCTTATGAGTCGACAGCACGCAATCCGCTTCTCGACGGCGTGCAGGTCATCAATGCCGGGCTGCGCAGCTTCGCGCTGGATCTACAAAGCAGCGGCACGTCGGTGGTGCATTATCAGTGGGCGCCCGTTGCCGGCGGCAACGCTCGTCTCGCCAGTTTACTCAAGCAGTTACATTAAGTTCAGAGGTATGGATATGTACTCATCTATTGCACAGGCTAACGAAGCCATTATCGAACGAATTAAAGCCGCGCGCCCGCATTGGGTTGCCGTCCGCCCTGCGAAAGACGCGGTGGCTGAATTATCTTCTGGACGTAAATTGCTGCACGCCGGGCCGCCAATTGCCTGGCAAGAGATGACCGGGCCCATGCAGGGAGCCTGTATCGGCGCATCGCTGTTTGAAGGCTGGGCGGCGAGCGAGGAAGATGCCGTGCATATGCTGGAGCAGGGAGAAGTGGAATTTATTCCCTGCCATCACGTAGGCGCGGTAGGTCCGATGGGCGGGATTACCTCGGCAAACATGCCGGTGCTGGTGGTGCGTGATGTGGTTCATGGAAACCAATCCTGCTGCAACCTGAACGAAGGGATCGGTAAAGTGATGCGCTTCGGCGCCTACGGCGAGGATGTACAGACGCGTCTGCGCTGGATGCGCGACACGCTCGCGCCGGTGCTGCAGGACGCGCTGTCGCGCATGGAAAACGGCATTGACCTGACGGCGATGATGGCGCAGGCCATTACCATGGGCGATGAGTTCCACCAGCGTAACATCGCTGCCTCGTCGCTGCTGCTGCGCACTCTGTCGCCGGTCATTGCCGGCCTGGATCGGCCGAATGCGGAAATTGTCGCGGTACTGCAGTTCCTCAGCGTGACCGACCAGTTCTTCCTCAACCTGGCGATGGCTTACAGCAAAGCGGTGATGGATGCGGCAGCGGAAATCAAAGCCGGGTCGGTCGTCACCGCGATGACCCGCAACGGTCGTGAGTTCGGTATTCGCGTTAGCGGCACCGGCGACCGCTGGTTTACCGCACCGGTGAATACGCCGCAGGGGCTGTTCTTTACCGGTTACAGCCAGGCTGATGCTAACCCGGATATCGGCGATAGCGCGATTACCGAAACGTTGGGGATCGGCGGCGCGGCGATGATTGCCGCACCGGGGGTCACGCGCTTTGTCGGTGCTGGCGGGATGGGCGCCGCGCTGGAGACCTCGGAAGAGATGTCTGAAATCTACCTTGCCAACAATCCACTGTTCCAGATCCCCTCCTGGGATTTCAAAGGCGCCTGTCTGGGGCTGGATGTTCGTCGGGTCGTGGAAACCGGCATCACGCCGCTTATTAATACCGGTATCGCCCACCGCGAAGCAGGAATCGGCCAGGTAGGCGCAGGAACCGTACGTGCGCCGCTGCTGTGCTTTGAGAAAGCGCTGGAAGCGTTGGCGGAACTGCACCACATCACCGCGTGAGTAGAAAAGGGGCGGCGCTGCCGCCCCGGAGAGACGCCGATGAAAATCCTCAATGCGCTGGCTTGTAGCGGCCTTGAACAGTTAGCCGATGGCGTGTGGCAGCGTCATAGCCGGTTTTCGCAGGCGGTTAATTTCGTCCACGCCGATGGGACTTTGCTGACGCTATTTCGCTACGGCAAAGGTATTGGCCCGACAGGGATTTTGCTTAGTCGTACACAGTTTGCGCAATTGGATAATCTTCCGCGGCTGGTTAAGCAAGGGCGCTTGTTGTGGGGGGCGGGAGTCGCCATTCGCCCGCGTCGGACGCTCAAACTTCGCTTTCCTGTCGGCCGCTCGTTTCCTCTCGATCTTTCTGCTTATTCACATCAGAGCGGACTTTGCGGCGCGCTCAACCAGCCGCTGGCCGACATGCCGTTGTATTCCTCCGTCGTTGGCGAGCTTGACGGCTGGCAGCGCGGCGAACGCCCTGACTGGCGCTGGCTTATCGGCAACGGACCGGGATTAACCCCCAGCGGTGATGATATGCTCGCCGGAATGTTGGCGATGCTACATGGCGCCGGTTTTTCTCACCGTCTGCAATCCTTTATCCCCCCGGCCGATCAACTTACCTCGCTGACAACTTCGGTAAGCTGTAGTTACCTGAATAATGCCAGGCGCGGCGAGTTTTCACTGCCGGTCGTTAAGGTGATGCGCGGGCTGCAGACGACGGGCGATCCTAAGCGGGCCGTTCAGCGTTTGCTGGCGGTAGGCCATACTTCAGGTGCTGATACGCTGCTGGGGATCGCCTTCGCGCAGCAGTGGCTACAGAGAGTGGATTCAAGGAGAACGCATGCTCGATCAGGAAACCATCCGCACGTTTATACAGGTCGCCGAGACCGGGAGTTTCTCCCGCGCGGCCAGCTCGCTGCACAAAACGCCGGCGGCGATTAGCTATCGCATCAAAACGCTGGAGGAACAGGTAGGGACGCAGCTCTTTTTACGCACCACCCGCTCGGTGAGCCTGACGCTGGCCGGGCAGCATCTACTTGAGCACTGTCGGCAGTGGCTGAACTGGCTGGATGTGATGCCAGACGAACTTCAGCAAATTAATGCCGGCGTTGAAAGACAGGTGAATATCGTTATCAATAATCTGCTGTATCAGCCGCAAACCGCCGCGGATCTGCTGACCTGGCTGCATCAGCAGTTTCCTTTTACCCGTTTTCAGATTTCCCGCCAGGTGTATATGGGCGTTTGGGATTCGCTGCTATATGACGATTTCCAGTTGGCGATTGGCGTGACCGGCTCGGAATCGTTATCCAACAATATCTCTTTATTACCGCTCGGCGATATTCGCTGGCAGTTTGTGGTGGCGCAGAACCATCCTCTCGCCACGCATCCCGCGGCGGTGTTGTCTGACGACATGCTGCGCCGCTATCCGGCGATTAACATTGAGGATACCTCACGAACGCTGACGCGCCGCGTCGCCTGGCTGCTCAGCGGGCAAAAAGAAATTAAGGTGCCGGATCTTAGTACCAAGCTGGCCTGTCACCTTAGCGGCCTTGGCGTGGGATTCTTACCAGAGCGGATGTGCCGCGCCTACCTGGAGTCGGGGGCGCTGGTGGCCCGCGCGGTCGCGAATGCCCGCCAACCTTCGCCGCTCTCCGTGGCGTGGAAGAATGCCGGCAGCGGCAAAGTTGTTAGTGAAATAGCCCAAACATTTAAGCGTAATGATGCATTAGTTAGCGGTTTTTTGCGGATGGTGGATCGTCCTGCGCAAGCGTAAGACAACGTTAGTTTCATCTGGATCAGATTGAGAAATGGCATCTTCGGTGGTTTTTGTT
>CABUCP010000233.1 GCA_902490055.1 uncultured Klebsiella sp.
GGCTACCTTGTTAAACTCGTTTAAACTCTCACTGCAATACATTCTGCCTAAACTGTGGCTCACCCGCCTCGCAGGCTGGGGGGCAAGTAAACGAGCAGGCTGGCTGACTAAACTGGTTATCGATCTGTTCGTCAAATACTACAAGGTCGATATGAAAGAAGCGCAAAAACCGGATACCGCCGCTTATCGCACTTTCAACGACTTCTTCGTGCGTCCGCTGCGTGACGACGTTCGCCCGCTGAACACCGACCCCAACGTGCTGGTGATGCCCGCCGACGGCGTGATCAGCCAGCTTGGCGCAATCGAAGACGACAAAATTCTGCAGGCCAAAGGCCATAATTACACCCTGGAAGCGCTGCTGGCAGGCAATTACCAGATGGCCGACCTGTTCCGCAACGGCAGCTTCGCCACTACCTACCTGTCGCCGCGCGACTATCACCGCGTGCATATGCCGTGCAACGGCATTCTGCGCGAGATGATCTATGTTCCGGGCGATCTGTTCTCGGTCAACCACCTGACGGCGCAAAACGTACCGAACCTGTTTGCCCGCAACGAGCGCGTCATCTGCCTGTTCGATACTGAATTTGGCCCGATGGCGCAGATTCTGGTCGGTGCGACGATCGTCGGCAGCATCGAGACCGTCTGGTCCGGTACCGTGACGCCGCCGCGTGAAGGCATCATCAAGCGCTGGACCTGGCCTGCGGGCGAAAGCGAAGGCTCCGTTGCGCTGTTGAAGGGTCAGGAGATGGGCCGCTTTAAGCTGGGCTCAACGGTAATTAACCTGTTTGCGCCAGGCCAGGTGAAGCTGGTTGAACAACTGCAAAGCCTGTCAGTCACCAAAATCGGCGAACCGCTGGCGACGGCCGTAGAAGCGGACATATCCGCGGAATCTGCGCCGTTGCCGGAAGAAGAGATCCGCGCCGAACATCGCGCCAGCCCGCTGGTTGACGACAAACAAGACGAAGGTTAATTCCTGACGACAAAGGGTTACGCCGTGCGCCTGATATACACTTTTCTGTTGGCCTTGAGCCTCAGCTTCGGGGCGTACGCAGCGACGGCCCCGGACGTCAAACAAATTAACCAGGAACTGGAACAGGCAAAGGCGGCGAAACCCGCCCAGCCTGAAACCGTCGAAGTCCTGCAGGGTGCGCTGAATGCAATTGAGGAGCGCAACGCCTCCGTTGAGCGCACCCGCCAGTACCAGGACGTCATCGATAATTTCCCCAAACTGTTTCAAACTCTGCGCGCCCAGTTAGCGAATATCAGCGACACGCCGCGCCAGGTGCCAACCGCCCTCACCGCCGATGCGCTCAACCAGGAAATCCTGCAGGTCAGCAGCCAGTTACTGGAAGCCAGCCGTCAGGCGCAACAGGAGCAGGATCGGGCGCGCGAAATCGCCGATTCCCTCAACCAACTGCCGCAGCAGCAAACCGACGCTCGCCGCCAGCTTAATGAGATAGAACGCCGTATCGGCGCGCAGTCCGGCAACACGCCGCTGGCGCAGGCGCAGAATCTCGCTCTACAGGCGGAATCCGCACGCCTGAAAGCGCTGGTCGATGAACTCGATCTCGCTCAGCTTTCCGCCAATAACCGTCAGGAACTGTCGCGTATCCGCTCGGAGCTGGCGCAGAAGCAAAGCGAGCAGCTCGATGCTTACCTGCAGGCGCTGCGTAATCAGCAGAACAGCCAGCGCCAACGGGAAGCGGAAAAAGCGCTGGAAAGCACCGAACTGCTGGCGGAAAACAGTGAAAACCTGCCGCCGGGGATCACCGCCCAGTTCAAAGTCAACCGCGAGCTGTCGCAGGCGCTCAATCAACAGGTTCAACGCCTGGATCTGGTGGCCTCGCAGCAGCGTCAGGCCACCAATCAAACGCTACAGGTACGCCAGGCGCTGAATACGCTGCGTGAGCAGTCGCAGTGGCTGGGCTCATCGAATTTACTGGGCGAAGCGCTGCGCGCGCAGGTTGCACGGCTGCCGGAACGCCCGCGTCCGCAGCAGTTGGATACCGAAACGGCTCAGCTGCGCGTACAACGTTTACATTACGAAGATCTGCTCAGCAAGCAGGCCCAGCTAAGGCTGATTCGCCAGGCCGACGGCGAGCCGCTGACCAGCGAACAGAACCGCATCCTGCAGGCGCAGCTGCGGACGCAAAATGAGTTGCTTAACTCGCTGCTGCGCGGCGGCGATACCCTGCTGCTTGAGTTAACCAAGCTAAAAGTCGCCAACGGTCAGTTGGAAGATGCGCTGAAAGAGATCAACGAAGCGACCCACCGCTATCTGTTCTGGACGTCAGACGTCAGCCCGATTGGCTTCTCGTGGCCGCTGGAAGTGGTGCAGGACCTGCGCCGCCTGATTTCTCTCGATACCGTCAACCAGCTCGGCAAAGCCAGCGTCATGATGCTCACCAGCAAAGAGACGCTGTTCCCGCTGTTCGGCGCGCTGGTGCTGGTTGGTTTTAGTATCTATTCGCGCCGCCACTTTACCCGCTTCCTTGAGCGTTCCAGCGCACGTATTGGCAAGGTTACCCAGGATCACTTCTGGCTGACGCTGCGTACCGTGTTCTGGTCGATTCTGGTGGCTTCGCCGCTGCCGGTATTGTGGATGACGCTCGGCTACGGATTGCAGGCGGCCTGGCCCTTCCCGCTGGCGGTGGCCATCGGCGACGGCGTGACCGCCACCGTGCCGCTGCTGTGGGTGGTGATGATTTGCGCCACCTTCGCCCGCCCGAACGGACTATTCATTGCCCATTTCGGCTGGCCACGTAACCGCGTCGCCAAAGCCATGCGCTATTATCTGATGAGCATTGGCCTGATCGTGCCGCTGATTATGGCGCTGATCATGTTTGATAACCTCAACGACCGCGAATTCTCCGCCTCGCTGGGCCGCCTGTGCTTCATACTGATATGCGGCGCGCTGGCGCTGGTTACGCTTAGCCTTAAGCACGCCGGGATCCCGCTATATCTCGATAAAGCAGGCGACGGCGAGAACATGGTGAACCGCCTGCTGTGGAACCTGCTGCTCGGCGCGCCGCTGGCCGCGATGCTGGCGGCGGCGGTGGGCTACCTTGCCACCTCGCAGGCGCTGCTGGCGCGGCTGGAAACCTCGGTCGCCATCTGGTTCCTGCTGCTGGTGGTCTACCATATCATCCGCCGCTGGATGCTGATTCAGCGCCGCCGCCTGGCCTTTGACCGCGCCAAGCATCGACGGGCGGAAATTCTCGCCCAGCGCGCCCGCGGCGAAGAGGACGTCGCTCACTCCACCAGCACCGAAGGCTCGGTAGAAGCGGAAGTTAGTGAAGTCGATCTTGACGCCATCAGTACCCAGTCGTTGCGCTTAGTTCGCTCGCTGCTGATGCTGATCGCCCTGCTGTCGGTGATTATCCTGTGGTCGGAAATTCACTCGGCGTTCGGCTTCCTCGAAAATATCTCGCTGTGGGATGTCACCTCTACGGTACAGGGCGTCGAAAGTCTTGAGCCAATCACCCTCGGTGCGGTGCTAATCGCGATTCTGGTGCTGATAATCACCACCCAACTGGTGCGCAACCTTCCGGCGTTGTTGGAGCTGGCGATCCTTCAGCACCTGGATTTGACGCCGGGTACCGGATACGCCATCACCACCATCACCAAATATCTGTTGATGCTGATTGGCGGGCTGGTCGGCTTCTCGATGATTGGTATTGAGTGGTCGAAACTGCAGTGGCTGGTGGCGGCGCTCAGCGTTGGCCTTGGTTTTGGCTTACAGGAAATCTTCGCCAACTTTATCTCCGGCCTGATTATCCTGTTCGAAAAACCGATCCGTATCGGCGATACGGTCACTATCCGCAGCCTGACCGGTAGCGTCACCAGGATTAACACCCGCGCCACCACCATCAGCGATTGGGACCGCAAAGAGATCATCGTGCCAAACAAAGCATTTATCACCGAACAGTTTATCAACTGGTCGCTGTCGGACTCGGTCACCCGCGTGGTGTTGACCATCCCGGCGCCAGCGGAAGCCAATACGGAAGAAGTGACGCAGGTACTGTTGACTGCCGCCCATCGCTGCTCGCTGGTGATCGATACTCCCGCGCCGGAAGCGTTTCTCGTTGACCTGCAGCAGGGGATTCAGATTTTCGAGCTGCGTATTTACGCCGCCGAGATGGGCCACCGTATGCCGCTGCGTCATGAGCTGCATCAGTTGATTCTGGAAGGTTACCGCGCGCACGGTATCGATATGCCGTTCCCACCGTTCCAGATGCGTCTGGAAAGCCTGGATGGCCTGCGTAGCAGCCAGCCGCTGAACTCAGCGGGTAAAAGCAGCCGTGCCCCAGGAAGTTTGTAAGCACTAACTATCCCGGTGAGTCATTCACCGGGCAGCTCCTCTCTTAACTCTCCGCCGCAACCATCGGCGCCGCCGTTCTCTGACGATAATTCTCGTAAATTCCTAATGCCAGCAGCGAGAAGAATATCGGCCCGCCGACCATCCACAGCGTACTGTTCCAGTCGCCGGAATCCATCACCGGCTGAATGACGGTAAAGATATTGGCGAACGCCACCACCAGCACCACGATCGTTGTCGCCAGCAGCGTGCTTATCCGGCTTTTGAACATCACAAACGGGCGATCGAGATCCGCTTTGGCCTTAAAGAATGGGAACGCAATCGCCAGGAACAGATACGGTAAGGTCATCGAGACGTTAGCCATCAGCGTCAGCTTGTTATAGAACGCCGAGGCGGTATCGCCGCCGAATGAGACCAGCAGAATAAACAGGCTCACCAGCAGGCACTGCAGCCACATGGCGTTAGCCGGCATGCCATTGCCGTTCACTTTGGTCATCATCGTCGGCCACAGCGCTTTCGGCGTGCCCTGAATAATCGCCTTCAGCGGCGAATAGCTCAGAGTGAAAAACGCGCCGGTATAAGCGAGGAACATCGACAGCCCGGTAATGCGCGCAAACCACACGCCGGTTAATGCCGCCGCCTGCGGCGACAGATGCAGCGCTTGTCCAAGCGTCGCGCCAAGGCTGGTCATCAGCACGTAGGTGATATTGCCAAGGTTAGTACTGTGATTGCTCAATACCTGCTGCCAGTTGGCGCTCACGCCCCACAGTACGATCGCCAGCGAGTAGCCGACCGAGATCACCAGCGCGGCGATAATAATGCCTTTGGCAAAGTTCTTTTCCGGCTTCTCGGTTTTGTCCACCAGCCCGCCGACCGCTTCAATCCCACCGTAGGCGAAGATGGCAAATACCACGAAAGACAGCATCGCCAGCCCGGATTGATAGCCCGGATTCGGCGAAACGGTGAAATCCAATGCTTGGGCGAAATGACCGCCGTTCAACAGCAGAATCGCCCCGCTCACCAGCAGCAGCACCAGGTTCAGGCACATTACCGCGATCCCGCCGACGGCGGTAATTTTGGCAATTTTATTTATCCCTTTCGCCGCCACCAGGGTCACCAGCACCATCCAGCAGGCGGCGAGCACACCAACGGTCTGCGTCGAGGTTAATCCAGCAAAGGCCCAGCTCTGGGTTTTATCCGCGCCGAACAGGAAGGTTGAAAAAGGAACCCAAATTTTCGCCGCGGTGCTGACCATCCACACCACGTAGGAAGAAAACCACATAAAGGTGCCGATAAACGCAAAGCGCGGCCCAACGCTGCGGTTCATCCACGAATAGATCCCGCCCTCTTCCCGACGGTAAGCCGACCCCATCTCCGCCATCATTAAGGCGAAAGGAATGAAAAAGAACAGCGCCGAGAAAAGATAAAACGGCATCGCGCTGTAGCCCATCAAATAAAAAGCCGAAGGACTGTTGGCAAAGCCAAACAC
>CABUCP010000234.1 GCA_902490055.1 uncultured Klebsiella sp.
GCGTGGCCAACATCGATCGTCAGACGCTGAAAAATAACACCGTCGCATTGGCTAAAGCGGGTAAGATCTTTAATGTTCCGGTTATTTATACTTCTGTCGAAACCAAAAGCTTCAGCGGCTATATCTGGCCGGAACTGCTGGCCGTTCATCCTGAAGTGAAACCGATTGAACGTACCTCCATGAACTCCTGGGAAGACACCGGTTTTGTGAATGCGGTGAAAGCCACCGGACGTAAAAAACTGATCATTTCCGCCCTGTGGACCGAAGTGTGTCTGACTTTCCCGGCGCTGATGGCGCTGGAAGCAGGTTATGAAGTGTATGTGGTGACCGATACCTCCGGAGGCACCTCCGTTGACGCCCATGAGCGCGCTATCGACCGCATGGTACAGGCCGGTGCCGTGCCGGTGACCTGGCAGCAGGTACTGCTGGAGTACCAGCGTGATTGGTCACGTAAAGAGACCTACGATGCGGTGATGGATCTGGTTCGTGAACATAGCGGCGCCTACGGTATGGGCGTGGATTATGCTTATACCATGGTGCACGGCGCGCCGGAGCGTAAAGCCTAAATACGCTTCATCCTTCAAGCTGCCTCGTTGTTGGCTTCGTTTGCCCGCTTCGATGCAGCATGAATGATTTTGTGTATTGTCATTTATGACTGATGGCGGGTGAAATCCCGTCATTCCCTTGAGGCAAGGAATTCTTAATGGCGCAACAGAAATCGGTGACGCTGGTCATCAGTCATCTGCTCGATCCACAAAACGGCCAGCGGTATGAAGAGTGGCTGGGAAAAATCATGCCGGTTGCGGCGGAATTCCCCGGCCACCTTGGCGCCAACGTGATCCGTCCGGCTCCCGGGCAAAATCTCTGGAGCGTGATCATTCGCTTCGACACCATCGAACATCTCTATGCCTGGACGCAGTCGGAAACCCGTCGCGAACTGGTGGCGGAAATAGCCCCGCTGCTTAATGAAGGCGATCGTACCGAAGTCCGCACCGAGCCGGCTTTCTGGTTTACCCCGCCTGCGGCCAACGTCCGCCAGCCGCTGCGCTGGAAACAGTTTCTGATAACCCTGCTGGTCATCTTTCCCAGCACCAACCTGGTGCCCTGGCTGACCGGGATGCTGCTGCCCATGCTGCAGGGGAGCTTGTTATTGCATCTGATTAACGATGCGCTGGTGGTTGCGTTGGTAGTCTGGTTATGGATGCCCATCGTGACCCGTCTGTTTGCCGGCTGGTTGAAGAAAAACTAGACCCGCTGGCTCAAAGGAGAGCGTTATGTCGCAAACTGCCACACTGATTCTGACCCACGGGCAGATTCATACCCTCGATCGCGCCAATCCGCTGGCGGAAGCCGTGGCGATCGCCAACGGAAAAATCCTGGCGACCGGCAACCACGACCGGATCATGAGCTTTGCCGCTGATGGTACGCAAATTGTCGATCTGAAAGGACATACGGTGATCCCGGGCCTTAACGACTCGCATCTGCACCTGATCCGCGGCGGCCTGAACTATAACCTCGAGCTGCGCTGGGAAGGGGTGCCTTCTCTTGCTGATGCGCTGAGGATGCTGAAAGATCAGGCCGATCGTACGCCGTCGCCGCAGTGGGTGAGGGTGGTCGGCGGCTGGAGCGAATTCCAGTTTGCCGAACGGCGGATGCCGACGCTGGAAGAGCTTAATGAGGCGGCGCCGGACACGCCGGTGTTCGTACTCCATCTTTACGATCGCGCGCTGCTGAACCGTGCGGCGCTGAAGGCTGTCGGCTATAACAAAGAGACGCCGGATCCGGCGGGCGGCGAGATCGTTCGCGACAATAACGGCAATCCAACCGGAATGCTGATCGCCAAACCGAATGCGATGATCCTTTACGCGACGCTGGCCAAAGGGCCGAAGCTGCCGCTCGATCTGCAGGTCAATTCAACCCGCCAGTTTATGCGCGAATTGAACCGTTTAGGATTAACCAGCGCCATTGATGCCGGGGGCGGTTTCCAGAACTACCCGGAAGATTACGAAATTATCGAGCAGCTGCACGCCAAAGAGCAGATGACCGTCCGTATCGCCTACAACCTCTTTACCCAGCGGCCGAAGCAGGAGCTGGAAGATTTTGAGCGCTGGACCGATATGCTGAAGCCGGGCCAGGGCACTGATTTCTATCGCGCCAACGGCGCTGGTGAAATGCTGGTCTTCTCGGCGGCGGATTTTGAAGACTTCCTGCAGCCGCGCCCGGATCTGCCGGAAGGAATGGAAGACGAACTGGAGCGCGTGGTACGCCACCTGGTTGAACACCGCTGGCCGTTCCGCCTGCATGCTACCTATGACGAATCAATCAGCCGAATGCTGGACGTGTTCGAGAAGGTGAACCGCGATATTCCGTTTAACGGCCTGCACTGGTTCTTCGACCACGCCGAGACCATCACCGAGCGTAATATTGAACGCGTGAAAGCGCTGGGCGGCGGCATCGCGGTACAGCACCGGATGGCCTTCCAGGGAGAATATTTCGTTGACCGTTACGGCAAAGAAGCGGTGAAACATACGCCGCCGGTAGCGAAAATGCTTGAGCTTGAGGTGCCAGTAGGGTTGGGTACCGACGCGACCCGCGTCGCCAGCTATAACCCGTGGACCGCGCTGTACTGGCTGGTTTCCGGGCGTACCGTCGGCGGGATGGCGATGTATGACGATAATAATCGTCTGCCGCGTGATGTGGCCCTTGAGCTATGGACGGCGGGAAGCGCGTGGTTCTCCAGCGAGCAGGGCAAAAAAGGGCGTATTGAGAAAGATCAGCTAGCTGACCTGGTCGTGCTGTCAAAAGACTACTTCAGCGTTGCCGAAGAAGAGATTAAGGGGATTGAATCGGTACTGACCGTGGTTGATGGCAAAGTGGTGTACGCCGCCGGGCATTTCTCGCCGCTGGCGCCGCCGCCAATTCCGGTATTGCCGGAGTGGTCGCCGGTGGTAAAAGTGCCTGGTCACTATCGCTCGGCGCCACCTGCGGCCGCGAAAGTTGGCGCAGTGGTGCAGATGCACCAGTGCTGCGGCAGCTGCGGCGTGCATGGTCACCAGCATGATATTGCGCGCAAGTCATCGATTCCGGTGGCCGATGAGCAAGCATTCTGGGGCGTGCTGGGTTGTTCTTGTTTCGCGTTCTGATACTTTTGCCCGCTGGCGCTACGCTTACCGGGCCTACAGTAAATATAACAGGCACAAAAAAGGCTCGCATTTGCGAGCCTTTTGACTAAAACGTCTGCCGATTACAGGCTGGAGACGTTTTCGGTCAGGTATTTAGCCACGCCTTCCGGAGAAGCTGCCATACCTTCTTTGCCTTTTTCCCACTGAGCCGGGCAAACTTCACCGTGCTCTTCGTGGAACTGCAGCGCGTCAACCATACGCAGCATTTCGTCGATGTTACGGCCCAGCGGCAGGTCGTTAACTACCTGGTGGCGAACAATGCCGTTAGCGTCGATCAGGAAGGAACCGCGCAGCGCAACGCCTTCGTCCGGATGCTCGATACCGTAAGCTTTCTGAATTTCACGTTTGATGTCGGCAACCATCGCGTATTTAACCGGGCCGATACCGCCCTGGTCTACCGGAGTGTTACGCCATGCGTTGTGCACGAACTCGGAGTCGAAGGAAACGCCAACCACTTCTACGCCGCGTTTCTGGAATTCTTCGTAGCGCTTGTCGAAAGCGATCAGTTCAGACGGGCAAACGAAAGTGAAGTCCATTGGCCAGAAGAACAGGACGGTAGCTTTACCGTTGGTGTGCTGCTTGAAGTTGAATTTCTCAACGATTTCGCCGTTACCTAATACTGCTGCAGCGGTAAAGTCCGGAGCCTGACGAGTAACCAGAACCATATGATTCTCCTGTTATTACTAAGGTTAATTGGAACGCAACGCGGGCCAGTATAGGCAGAGGCGGGCAGGAACTCAATGCGGCGCTGACAATCGATGAGAAAGGTTTTACCTATTGATATTTATTCAATAGCGCTTTCAGAATAATCATTCTGTGAGAAAGCGCAATCTTTTAAAGCGTGCCTTTTTTCGCCTGCGCCATCATTTGCGGATAAAAACGCCAGAATTGCTGCTCCAGCTGCGTATAGTGGTTATCAAGGTCGTGCCATGAATCACGTAGCGCATCAAGACGCGGGCGGCGGCTGGCCATACCGTTCAGGACGCGCTGAATGAATTCCATGTCCTGATAGCGTTCCAGCCAGCGCTCGGACCACATATATTCATTAAGATTAACAAAACGCGGCGGCGAGTCCGGCAGAATTTGCGCCACCTGCGCGTGGGCGTAGCGCACGAATTCGCTCAGCGGCAGATCTGGAGAGATTTGCGCCCAGTGGTGCGACAAGAAATGATCCCACATCACGTCGAGAGAAATCGGCGCCACCCGGCGGGTCTCGGGGCGAAACCACTCGCGCGCCTCCTTCACTTCCGCCAGATTGTCGGTCATCACGTCGATACGCCGGTGCATATAAATGCCATCAACGATGTCCGCGGGGTACTCGCCCTGGGGATTACCGCGAACGAAATCGGCTAACAGATTGCCCGGCAGCGAGCTATCCGCAAGATGGGCGAGGTGTAAATGTGCTAGAAAATTCATATCGACTTCAATCCTTCAAACGGCCGCTGAGCGATTTGCCGTTGGTGCAGGTTAATGGGTGTATTCCGCTATTATATCCAGCGTTGAATAGGGTAACGGTTGCAGGAAGACCCTGCCGGCACTAGACTACCCGCCTCTTTATTTAGTCTGAGTCATCGTCATGCGCGTTACCGATTTTTCTTTTGAATTACCTGAATCCCTGATTGCCCACTATCCGCAGCCGGAGCGCAGTAGCTGCCGCTTGCTGTCGCTGGACGGGCCGACGGGCGCGCTGACGCACGGTACTTTCACCGATCTGCTCGATAAGCTCAACCCTGGCGATTTGCTGGTCTTTAACAATACCCGGGTGATCCCGGCGCGCCTGTTTGGCCGTAAAGCCAGCGGCGGCAAGATTGAAGTACTGGTTGAGCGGATGCTCGATGATAAACGTATTCTGGCGCATATTCGCGCCTCCAAGGCGCCGAAGCCGGGGGCGGAACTGCTGTTGGGCGATGACGAAAGCATTAACGCCACCATGCTGGCGCGTCACGGCGCGCTGTTTGAGGTTGAATTCAACGACGCGCGCCCGGTGCTGGATATTCTTAACAGCATTGGTCACATGCCGCTGCCGCCGTATATCGATCGCCCGGACGAAGACGCCGATCGCGAGCTGTACCAGACAGTTTACGGCACCAAGCCGGGCGCGGTCGCCGCGCCGACCGCCGGCCTGCATTTTGACGACCCGCTGCTGGAAAAACTGCGCGCTAAAGGCATTGAGATGGCGTTTGTGACGCTGCACGTTGGCGCGGGGACCTTCCAGCCGGTGCGCGTCGACAGCATTGAAGAGCACATCATGCACTCCGAATATGCGGAAGTGCCTCAGGAGGTAGTGGACGCGGTGCTGGCGGCGAAAGCGCGAGGCAATCGCGTTATCGCCGTGGGGACGACTTCCGTGCGTTCGCTGGAAAGCGCGGCGCAGGCGGCAAAAAAAGAGCTGATTGAGCCGTTCTTTGCCGATACGCAGATCTTTATCTATCCGGGATATCAGTACAAAGTCATCGATGCGCTGGTGACTAACTTCCATCTCCCTGAATCAACGCTGATTATGTTGGTCTCCGCTTTCGCGGGCTATCAGCATACGATGAACGCCTACAAGGCGGCGGTAGAACAAAAATATCGCTTTTTTAGCTACGGGGATGCGATGTTTATCACGTACAA
>CABUCP010000235.1 GCA_902490055.1 uncultured Klebsiella sp.
CCTGTGGTCGATGCTTGATGCAATGACCATGGCCTACGCGCTGCAGCGCCCGCCTTATCATACGGTCACCGACAAGGCGGCCTGGCACACGACCCGACTGGTATAAACATGCAAAAAACCTCAATCGTCGCCTTTCGTCGCGGCTATCGGCTGCAGTGGGAAGCCGCCCAGGACAGTCATGTGATCCTCTATCCGGAAGGCATGGCTAAACTCAACGAAACCGCCGCCGCCATCCTCGAGCTGGTCGACGGTCACCGCGACGCGGCCGCGATTATTGGCGAACTCAACGCCCGTTTCCCGGAGGCGGGCGGCGTCGATGACGATGTCGTCGAATTCCTGCAAATCGCTTATCAACAGAAGTGGATTGTCTTCCGTGAGCCAGAATAAACCCGCCGTCAATCCGCCATTGTGGCTGTTGGCGGAGCTGACCTATCGCTGCCCGCTGCAGTGTCCTTACTGCTCAAACCCGCTGGATTTTGCCCGGCAGGACCAGGAACTCACCACCGAACAGTGGATTGAGGTCTTCCGCCAGGCGCGAGCAATGGGCAGCGTGCAGATGGGCTTTTCCGGCGGCGAACCGCTAACGCGCAAGGACCTTCCGGAGCTGATCCGCGCCGCCCGCGATCTCGGCTTCTACACCAATCTGATCACCTCAGGGATTGGCCTGACCGAGAGCAAGCTCGATGCTTTCAGCGAAGCCGGTCTGGACCATATCCAGATAAGCTTCCAGGCCAGCGACGAAGTGCTTAACGCTGCGCTGGCAGGTAATAAAAAGGCCTTCCAGCAGAAGCTGGCAATGGCTAAAGCGGTCAAAGCGCGCGATTATCCAATGGTGCTTAATTTCGTCTTGCACCGGCATAACATCGATCAGATCGACAAAATCATTGAGCTGTGTATTGAGCTGGAAGCTGACGACGTTGAGCTTGCCACCTGTCAGTTCTACGGTTGGGCGTTCCTCAATCGCCAGGGCCTGCTGCCCACCCGAGAACAGATTGCCCGCGCTGAGCAAGTCGTCGCTGAATATCGGCAAAAAATGGCCGCCAGCGGTAACCTGACCAACCTGCTGTTCGTCACCCCTGACTATTACGAGGAGCGGCCAAAAGGTTGTATGGGCGGCTGGGGTTCGATTTTCCTCAGCGTGACGCCGGAAGGCACCGCGCTACCGTGCCACAGCGCGCGCCAGCTGCCGGTTGAGTTTCCGTCGGTGCTGGAGCAGAGTCTGGAATCGATCTGGTATGACTCGTTTGGCTTTAACCGCTACCGCGGTTTTGACTGGATGCCGGAGCCGTGCCGCTCCTGCGATGAAAAAGAGAAAGACTTCGGCGGCTGCCGCTGCCAGGCCTTTATGTTAACCGGTAATGCCGATAACGCAGACCCGGTATGCAGCAAATCGCCGCACCATCATAAAATCCTCGACGCCCGGCGCGAAGCGGCCTGTAGCGATATGAAAATCGGTCAGTTGCAGTTCCGTAATCGCACTCGTTCGCAACTGATTTATAAAACCCGGGAACTCTGATGAAGACGGCCACTCGTGTCGTTGAACTGGCCGGCGGGTTGCGTGCGACGCTGGTGCATGAGCCGCAGGCGCCGCGGGCAGCGGCGCTGGCGCGCGTCAGCGCCGGGAGCCACCACGAACCCCAGCGTTTCGCCGGTCTTGCCCATTTGCTTGAGCACCTGTTGTTTAGCGGTAGCCTGCGCTATCAGGGCGATGAGCGGCTGATGGGCTGGGTACAACGCCAGGGCGGTAACGTCAATGCCACCACTCTGGCTCGCCATAGCGCTTTTTTCTTCGAGGTTGCAGCGGAGAACCTGGCCGAAGGCGTTGCACGCTTAGCAGATATGCTGCAGGCGCCGCTGCTTTCACCGCATGACATACAGCGCGAAGTAGCGGTTATTGATGCGGAAAATCGGCTTATCCAGCAACACAATCCCGCAAGACGTGAAGCGGCGGCGCGCCACGCGATGGGCGAACCGGGCGCTTTTCGCCGTTTTCAGGTCGGTAACATCGATACTCTTGGCGATGATGCCGAATTGCTGCACGGCGCTTTGCGCAAGTTTCACCAGCGGTATTATGTCGCCACTCACCTGCAGTTGTGGCTGCAGGGGCCGCAAACGCTGGAGGAATTAGCCGCGCTCGCCGATACCTTCGCAACAGGTTTTGCTGCGGGCGCCAGGCCGGAAATCGCTCCCGCGTTACGTTTCTGTGGGCAAACGCAATACCAACTGGCAGTACAAGATCAACCTGAGTTTTGGTGTTGCCCACTCATCAGATTAAGTGACAACGTCACTCTATTTCGTGAGTTTTTGCTTGATGAAGCGCCTGGAAGCCTGATTGCCGGGTTGCGCCAGCGCGGATTGGCTGAGGAAGTGGCACTGAACTGGCTGTATCAGGATGAGATCTTCGGTTGGCTGGCGCTGGTCTTTCGCAGCAAACAGCCGGATGTCGTGGATCGGCATTTTACGCACTGGCTGCGCGCGCTGCAGCGCACCACCGATGAGCAACAGCGGCATTATTATCAGCTAGCGCAGCGGCGCTTTAACACCTTACCGCCGCTTGAGCAGTTGCGTCAGCGAGCATTCGGTTTCGCGCCGGGGGCTGCGCCCGTTGGCTTTGCCAATTTCTGCGCCGATTTACTGACTGCGCCAACCTCATACTTGGCCTGCCAAATGGTGGAACCTGCAGACACCATCGTCAGCCAGGGGTTTACCCTGCCGCTGCGCCATTGGCAGCGCCGGGCGGTTGCGGAGGCGTCCTTCGCGTTTCGCTTTTATCCGCAGACAGCTAGCGGCCCCGGGCCGGAACTCGCGCTTGATGCGGCCCCGCTACTCCACCTTACGGAGCAAAGACAGCCGCCGACGCTGGTGCTGCGCGCGCCTTTTTATTCAGCTATCGGCTGGTCGCAGGGGCTGGCGATGGGTGAACGGCTGCGCCCTTTCCTCGCCGAGCTGCGCCACGTCGGCGGGAGCGGCGAATGGCAAACGGTTGACGGTAACTGGCAGCTTTCCCTGCAGTATTCTGAAGGCATTATCCCCGCGGAGCCGATTATAATGGCGATATTGCGTCAGCTCGCACAGAGGATACCGGCGATAGCGCCTGCGCCAGAAAGCATGGCGATCCGTCAATTGCTTCAGCAGTTGCCCGAACGCCTGGCATCAGCAGCCTCATCAGGCTGGCAGGCGGCGCTGGTTGGCGGCAGTACCGAACAGGCGCAGCGGATTGCCCGTCAGCTTGGTCTGCTCAACGCGCCGATCAACGCGAAGCTCGCGCCGCCTGCGGCATTCCAAAGCGGAATTGAACGCCTGGCGCACTCCAGCGATGACACGGCGCTGTTAGTCTTTATTCCGCTGCCGCAAGATGCTTCGCTCCCCGCGCTGCGCCTGCTGGCACAGCTCTGCGAAGCGCAATTTTTCCAGCGCCTGCGTGTGGAACAGCAGATTGGTTACGTAGTTAGCTGTCGTTATCAGCGTCTTGCCGATCGCGATGGTCTACTGCTGGCGCTGCAGTCTCCGAGCCGCAGTGCAATAAACCTGCTGCGCTGCTGTAAAACATTTATGCGTGAGCTAACGCTGTGCAATACTGCGGAATTCGACATATGGCAACAACAGTTGGCCAGGCAGGCGCGTGCGCCAATAGACGCCAGCGCGACGGCGGTTGACGCCCTGCGTAAGCGTAATGGGTTACCGGTGCTAACACCGCAGGCCGTTGATGACCTGCGGCATGACGAGGTGATTGCGCTATGGCGTGAGCTGACCCGTCGTCGTCGCAGTTGGCGGGTTTTGTTTAGCGCGCCGCCGATACCCGCAGCCTGACGCCGCGCCATTACTGCGCGTCGGCGCTCTCGACCTGCGGCACATTGCTCTGCGCGTTATCCGCCGCCGGCGCATTCGCCGGGTCAAAGATATGATCAAGGATCGCGCGCGCCGTCGGCCCGGCAACCACGCCGTCGCCGCCGCCGTTTTCAAGGATCAGCGCCATGGCGACTTTCGGATGCTGGTACGGCGCAAACAAGGTATAGAAAATATGGTCGCGCAGGCGCACCGGGATCATTTTAGCGTTATAGGTTTGGTTCTCTTTCAGGCTAAAGACCTGCGAGGTGCCAGATTTTGCCGCGATTTGATATGGCGCAGTATGGAACAATTTGTAGCCGGTGCCGTTCGGCAAGTTCGCCATCCCGTACATCCCGTTACGGACAATGCCCCAGTATGGCGATTTCGGGTCGCCAACCTGCGGTAGATCCGCCGGCTGCTGGTAGCGCTCGACCTTATTCCCCTGCTTCATGGAATACAGCAAATGTGGATCCTGTACTTTGCCATTATTAATCAAGGTGGTCAGCGCTTTGACCATCTGAATCGGCGTGGCGATCCAGTAGCCCTGGCCAATACCGACGGAGATGGTATCGCCCTGATACCACGGTTTTTTATGTACCCGCTGTTTCCATCCCCGGCTCGGCAAGACGCCGGAATACTCTTCGTTGAGATCGATGCCCGTCGGTTGCCCATAGCCAAATTTGCTTAACCACTGGTGAATACGGTCAATGCCCATTTCGAAAGCCACCTGGTAGAAGAAGGTATCGGCTGATTCTTCAATGGCTTTGGTGACGTTCAACATGCCGTGGCCGGTTTTCAACCAGTCACGATAGCGGCGTTGGGTACCGGGAAGCGTCCAGGTGGGCGCGCCGAAGAAGGTGGTATTTGGCGTAATCACCCCGGCGGAGAGCGCCGATAGTGCCATATAGGGTTTTACCGTTGAGGCGGGTGGGTATAAGCCCTGGGTCACGCGGTTAATCAGCGGTCGGTCCTGATTATCCAGTAACGATTTGTAAGCCTGATAGCCGATACCTTTGACGAAAGGATTCGGGTCGTAGCTGGGGCTGGAGACCATTGCCAGCACCCCGCCGTCGCGCGGATCGACGGCGACCACCGCAGCGCGCTGCCCTTTCAGTACCGATTCAATGTATTGCTGCAGATGCAGATCCAGCGTGAGATAGATATTTTTACCGGCAATTGGCGGCACTTCTTTCAGCAGGCGCACGACTCGGCCGTGGTTGTCGACTTCGACTTCCTGGTAGCCGGTGGTGCCGTGCAGTTCTTTCTCGTAATAGCCTTCAATGCCCTGCTTGCCGATATTATGGTCAGCGGCGTAATTCTCTTCCTCGCCGTTTTTGGCCAGCCGCTGTAAATCGTTATCGTTAATTTTGGAGACATAGCCGACGACGTGCGCCAGCTCGGCGCCGTATGGATAACTGCGCTGCTGATAACTCTCGACGGTGACGCCTGGGAAGCGGAATTCGTTGACCGCAAACCTCGCCACTTCCACATCGCTAAGGTCTGACTTCAGCGTCACCTCTTTATAGCGGCTGTTATGATGCATATCGTCACGGAACCCGGCGATATCATCCGGCGTCAAATCGACGATCGGCGTTAATGTCTGCAATAACGCCGACATATCAGCAATTTTACTGGGAATAACCTGCAGGCGATACAGAGTGATATTTTGTACCAGCGGAATACCGTTACGATCGAAAATGAGCCCGCGGCTGGGCGCGATCGGCAGCATTTTAATATCGTTCTGATTAGAACGGGTCTGATAAAAGTCGTGCTGCTCTACCTGCAGATGGTAGAGATTAAAAATCAGGATGCCGAAGCAGACCACCACCAACAGGAAGGCAATCGCGGCGCGGCGGATAAACAACATCTCTTCCGCCGAATGGTCGCGGATTTCGTCTCTCAATAGGGCCATTGGCGGCAAATTACCTGAGTCACTGAA
>CABUCP010000236.1 GCA_902490055.1 uncultured Klebsiella sp.
CACGGATAATCACCGCCGCCTGATGGCAACGGTGATTGTTGTAGGCCGGATAAGGCGTTTACGCCGCCATCCGGCATGGTCTACGAGTTAACCGTCATCCGCGCAAGCGCGAGACGATTTGTTCCAGGGTAAGTTGACCTGCAGTCGCCTCGACGGTCATGCCGACAAAGTCCGGATTCGCCGGCAATATAATTCCATTTCGCTTTAAAAAAAGCAGGGTAATAAACAGCGCCGTACGCTTATTACCATCATTGAAAATATGACCGCGAGAAATCGCCAACAGATGCATAGCGGCAAGTCGCCACACATCAGTCACACCTTCATATTCAATTTTGTTCAGCACCCTGTACATTAACGCTTCGGCACGGCCCGGATCGGGCATGCCGGCAACACCAGGCGTGACGCGGAGCAACCTGTCGTGAAACTGTATTATCTCTTCCGCTGAGATAATCTGCAGTGTCATTTATCCGCAAGCTCCCTGATCTCATCACCATGAACCGCCATGATAGCCGCGAACTCATCATCCATTCTGGCCGCCTGGTAGCGCTCGAACTCTTCAGCACTAATGATAACAGCAGATTTATGCCCACGACGGGTAATGGTCACTGGCATACCTGTCACTGCGCTTTCCAGCACGTCGGCCAGATTTTGTCGGGCTTCGCTATAGTTAACCGTTCTCATAAAAACCTCCAAAGCTGTACTCTTTTATTGTACAACATACATGTACAAAAAAAGAGCCATCTGGCTCTTTTAAATGTATTCGTGCGATCGGCTCCCGGGGTCGGCGCAAGCGCCTCGCCCGGACTATCGCGGCTTGGGTAGCCCGAGCGAGGCGCCGCCGGGTTGCTACGGGTTAACCGCCGAGATAGGCGCTGCGCACCGCTTCGTTCGCCAGCAGCGCATCACCGGTATCCTCCAGCACCACATGGCCGTTTTCCAGCACGTAGCCGCGGTCGGCAAGCTTGAGCGCCTGATTGGCGTTCTGCTCCACCAGGAAGATAGTCATTCCCTGTTCACGCAGTTGCTCAATGGTGTCGAAAATCTGCTGGATAATAATCGGCGCCAGCCCCAGCGAAGGTTCATCCAGCAGTAACAGGCGCGGCTCGCTCATCAGAGCGCGGCCGATTGCCAGCATCTGCTGTTCGCCGCCGGACATGGTGCCGGCGCGCTGAATACGGCGTTCATGCAGACGCGGGAACAACTCATACACCCATTTGATGCGGGTATGGAACTGGTCGCGGTCGGCAAAGAAACCGCCCATCGCCAGGTTCTCTTCCACCGTCATACGCGAAAAGACGCGCCGTCCTTCAGGCACGATCGCCACCGCTTCACGCATGATTTTCGCCGTCTGCCAGTCGGTAATATCCTTACCGTCAAAGACAATGCGCCCGCTGGAGGCCCGCGGATCACCGCACAGCGTACCGAGCAGGGTGGTTTTCCCCGCGCCGTTAGCGCCGATCAGCGTGACGATCTCACCCTGTTTGATATGCAGGCTGACGTTGTGCAGCGCCTGAATCTTGCCGTAGTGGGCGCTGACATTGTCAAAAGTTAACATCGCTTTTTCCATCTTATGCGTCACCACCATTATGCTTCACCTAAATAGGCGCGGATCACGTCCGGGTTATTACGAATCTCTTCCGGCGTCCCATTGGCCAGCGGCGTTCCCTGGTTCACAACGTAGATGCGATCGGAAATCCCCATCACCAGCTTCATATCGTGTTCGATAAGCAAGATGGTGGTGTTGTGATGACTACGCAGCTCGGCGATTAGCTCATCCAGCTCTTTGGTCTCTTTCGGGTTCAGCCCCGCTGCCGGTTCATCGAGCATCAGGATCTCCGGCTGGGTCACCATACAGCGGGCGATCTCCAGACGGCGCTGGTCGCCGTAGGCCAGGTTGCTGGCCTGGCGGTTCGCGTGTTCCAGCAGGCCGATACGCTCAAGCCAGGTGGCGGCGCGGTCCAGCGCTTCGCTCTGCGCGCGACGGAAGGCCGGCGTTTTCAGCAGGCCGGAGAAGACGCCGGTTTTCAGCTGTTGATGTTGCGCCACCAGCAGGTTTTCAATCACCGTCATTTCACGGAACAGACGCACGTGCTGGAAGGTTCGCACCACGCCCATCCGCGCAATCTGCTGGCCCGGCAGTCCTTCCAGGTGCTGGTCGCGCAGCATAATGGTACCGCCGGTAGGTTTATAGAAACCGGTCAGGCAGTTAAAAACGGTGGTCTTCCCGGCGCCGTTCGGGCCGATTAAGGAAACAATCTCCTGCGGGCGCAGCTCAAGCGACACGTTGTTGACCGCCAGCAGGCCGCCAAAACGCATCATCAGGCCGCTGACGGATAATAATGGCTGACTCATGCCTGCTCTCCTTTCGCCTGACCGTTTTTCAGTTTCAGCTGCGGGCGCGTCATCGGCAGAAGCCCCTGCGGACGCCAAATCATCATCAGCACCATCAAACCACCGAGCATCAACATGCTGTATTCGTTGAAATCACGCATCAGTTCGCGCGACACCACCAGCAGAACCGCCGCCAGGATCACCGCAAACTGCGAGCCCATCCCGCCCAGCACGACGATCGCCAGCACGAAGGCTGACTCCGCGAAGGTGAAGGATTCCGGGCTGACAAAGCCCTGACGGGCGGCAAACAGGGTGCCGGCGAAACCAGCAAACGCGGCGCTGATGGTAAAGGCGGTCAGCTTGATGCGCGTCGGGCTCAGGCCCAGTGAACGACAGGCGATTTCATCTTCACGCAGCGCTTCCCACGCCCGGCCCAATGGCATACGCAGCAGGCGGTTAATGACAAACAGGCTCAAAACCACCAGCAGCAACGCCACCAGATAGAGGAATATCACCCGGTCGCTGGGGTCGTACTTGAGGCCAAAGAAGTTGCTGAAGGTATCCCAGCCGCCTTCGCGGGCGCTGCGGCTAAACTCGAGACCAAAGAGGGTCGGTTTCGGGATCTGGCTGATACCGTTCGGCCCACCGGTGATCTCGGTGTTATTGAGCAGCAAAATACGCACGATCTCGCCGAAGCCTAAGGTGACGATCGCCAGGTAGTCGCCGCGCAGGCGCAACACCGGGAAACCGAGCAGGAACCCGGCCGCCGCCGAGACCAGCCCCGCCAGCGGCAGGCAGGTCCAGAAGCCGAGACCGTAATAGTGATTCAGCAGCGCAAAGGTATAAGCGCCGATGGCGTAGAACCCGCCATAGCCCAGCACCAGCAGACCAGAAAGCCCGACCACCACGTTCAGACCGAGGCCGAGGATGATATAAATCATCGTCAGGGTGGCGATATCCACCGTACCGCGCGACACCATAAACGGCCATGCTACGGCAATCACCAGCAGAGCAATCAGGAACAGTTTCTGCTTCACCGTCGAGCCGTCTATCGCCGGCATAATAAACTTCGGCCCGGAAACGTTCTTAACCGCTTTCTGGAACAGCGGTCGCAGAAGTTGGAACAAAAAGACCACCGCGGTACCGATAAAGATCCACTGCCAGCGAATATCGGCGGCGGTATCCACCACCAGCTTAGTGCCGTCCAGTTCCAGCTGCACGCCCATAAAGACGCCCGCCAGAATAAAGAACATCACGGCGGAGAGCAGCGCCATCGCAATTTGCATCGGTTTCATACTTTTTCTACCTCCGGGCGACCCAGAATGCCGGTCGGCATAACCAGCAGCACCAGGATCAGCAGCGCGAAGGAGACGACGTCTTTATATTCGGTGCTGAGATAGGCAGAGGAGAGCGCTTCGGCGATACCCAGAATCAGGCCGCCGATCATCGCGCCAGGAATACTGCCGATACCGCCAAGAACCGCCGCGGTGAAGGCTTTCATCCCGGCCATAAAGCCAATGTAGGGGTTAATCACGCCGTAGAACTGCCCGAGCAGTACGCCGGCAACCGCCGCCATCGCCGCGCCAATGACAAAGGTCAGCGCAATCACGCGGTCGGTATTGATGCCGAGCAGGCTCGCCATTTTTAGATCTTCCGCACAGGCGCGGCAGGCGCGGCCCATTCGCGAGTAGCGAATAAAGAGGGTCAGCGCCAGCATGGCGAGAAAGGTCACCACCCAGATCACCAGCTGCATGGTGGTGATAGTGGCGGAGAAGTTTTCGCTGTGGCCGACAATCCACTGACCGTTAAACAGGCTCGGCAGCGCCACATCGCGCGAACCTTCGGTCAGGCTGACGTAGTTCTGCAGGAAGATAGACATCCCGATGGCGGAAATCAGCGCAATCAGGCGCTTGGAGCTGCGCACCGGCCGGTAAGCCACGCGCTCGATACTCCAGCCATAGGCGCTGGCGATAATAATCGCGCCGATAAACCCGGCGGCGACCAGCAGCCAACCGGTATCGATGCCTAACATCATCAGGGCGGCGATAATCATGAAGGAGACATAGCTGCCAATCATGTAGACCTCGCCGTGGGCGAAGTTAATCATGCCGATAATGCCGTACACCATCGTATAACCGATGGCGATCAGCGCATAGGTACTGCCCAGCGTGACGCCGTTAAACATCTGCTGCAGAAAATAGAGAAACTGCTCGGACATAAGGTAACCTTTTTCATGCCGCCCGCGCGGTGCGGGCGGTGGGATAACGCGTCTTACTTAGCGACGGTGGATGAACCATCCGCATGCCACTGGAAGACACCAAATTCAAATCCCTTCAGATCGCCTTTTTCATCCCAATTCAGCGGCCCAATCACGGTCTTCGCGCCGTGAGCTTTCAAATCTTTGATTAAATCCAGCGGCTGCTCGCTACCGGTTCTGTCCATCGCCTGCGCCAATGACTGAACGGCGGCATAGGTGATCCAGACATACGGCCCGCTCGGATCTTTTTTATCCGCTTTCAGCGCATCTACGATAGCGCTGTTGGCCGGATCCTGGTCATAGCGTTTTGGCATCGTCACCAGCATGCCTTCCGCCGCCGGGCCGGCAATATTCGACAGCGAGGCGTTACCGACCCCTTCCGGGCCCATGAACTGCGTCTTCAGGCCGACGGAGCGCGCCTGGCGCAGCATCTGCCCCATTTCCGGGTAGTAACCGCCGTAGTAGACAAAGTCGATGTTCTCTTTCTTCAGGCGCGCCAGCAGCGCGGAGAAATCTTTCTCACCGGCGGTGATGCCATCAAAAAAGACGATATTGGCGCCAGCTTTTTTCAGGCTGTCCTGAACGGAACGCGCCAGTCCTTCACCGTATTGCTGTTTGTCATGAATAATCGCAATACGCTGCGGCTTCACGTGTTCGAGGATAAATTTCGCCGCTGTCGGCCCCTGCGAAGAGTCCAGACCGGCGGTACGCATGATGTACTGGTAGCCGCGCTGGGTCAGTTCCGGGTTAGTTGCCCCCGGGGAGATCATCAGGATGCCTTCATCTTCATAGATATCGGATGCCGGCTGAGTCGAGGAGGAACACAGGTGACCGATAACATACTGAATGCCGTCGTTGACAATTTTGTTGGCGACCGCGACCGCCTGTTTCGGGTCGCAGGCGTCGTCATATTCGACGCCGACCAGTTTGTCGCCTTTGATGCCGCCGCTGGCGTTGATGTCTTTAATTGCCTGGCGCGCGCCGTTGAATTCCATGTCGCCCCACTGGGCTACCGGGCCAGACATCGCGCCGACAACGGCGACTTTAATATCCTTTGCCATCGCCGCGTGAGAAATCGCTAATGCAACGACTCCCGCGATGATCGTTTTCGCGTTCCTTTTCATGCTTCAGAACCCCGTTCGTGATGTGATGTAAATGTTTTGTATT
>CABUCP010000237.1 GCA_902490055.1 uncultured Klebsiella sp.
TGTTGGGCGATATTGCCCCACAGGTTCACGTTTTTCGTCAGCTTCGCTTCAACACCTGTTTTCAGCTCGCCAATATTACGTGTCCCCGCAACTTTCACCGGTACGCCATCCAGACCCGCGGTAAAGTCCTTGGTATTGTGGATCCAGTTCGCTTCGATAAACGGCTCAAACGTCCGATCCTTACCATTATCCAGTTTGCCATTGTGTCCTTTGATAAAGAATCGGGCGCCCAGACGGGTCTGAACATTGTCGTCGCCACCAAATTGCACGACGGTGCCATTCTTCTCCTTATGATCGTCTGCTTTGACGCCCATCCAGGTGACCTGGGCCTGCGGCTGTACGTAATAGCTTTCATGATCGCTACGCTCGCCGACTTTCCAGGTATACCCGGTCTCTACCGACGCGGTCAGGCCTTTCGATTTATAGCTTTCCGAAGAGGCCCCTTTCGATGACACGCTGTTATCAAACCAGTTGTACAGCATCCAGGTATCAACATAGGCGCCGGTTTTCTCTTCGTTGTCCTGGAACCAGGTACCGTAAAGACCGGTGCTGTAACCATTAACGCTGCCGTCGGCAGAGTAACCGTTACGGTGATTACGCGTGTTACTGTGCTGATTCGCATAGCCGGCCATGACGCCAAGATGGAAACGGTCGGCCCCGTCGCTGCTCCACTGGGCAATATCGCCGCCCAGCTGCGCAACATAGCGATTCGCCTGGGTTTTGTTCTGGCCGCTGCCATCATTAGAACGCGTGTGGCCGCCGACCTGGCGCAGCCACAGACTGGTGGTATGCTCCTGGCCCAGGGCATCGACATAGTGGGTCTCGCCGAGGCGATCGTGCAGCGTCATGTTGAACAGGGTATTTGCCGCCTGCATGTTGCTGGCATACGCCTTACCTTCCGGGCGAATATCCGGGGTATGCGGCTTATCGCCACCGCCATTGTCAGGCGTGTCTCCGCCATTATCCGGATTGACCGGATCTACCGGCGTTTCCCCGTTGTTCGTCAGGTACCAGTTACCGGCATTACCACCCTGCCCACGCGCCAGAGTGTAGTCATAGGCGCCGGCGACAATACGTCCTTTCTGGGTGAACTCACCGGCAGAATTACCGCCGACGGTCACCACCTCAATACCATTCAGGGTTTTCGCGCCGCTGCCGCCGGCATTGGTCACCGCTACCTGAGTCGTCCCGCTGGTATTACCATCCACCACCAGCTTGTCGGTGAGCGAGTTATCGCCGCCCAACTGCGTGTTGAGGTTTAGCGTACCGCCGTTACCCGCGTAATCCCCCGCGACATGTAGCGTGTTGCCTGCCGTCGTTGCGCCCGGCGCGCTGACGTTGATCACGCCGCTGTTACTCAGGTTTTGACCAATAGTGAAGGTCTGGCCCGCGCTCGCGCTTGCATCAAGTGCGCCAACGGTCAGCGTACCGCTGTTGTTCACATCGCCAGCCGTACCGCCAAAGCCGCCAAACTGCGTGCCCTGCGCCACATTCACGGTGGAGGAAGCCAGGATGACGTCATTGCCGTCGCTGCCCAACTGCAGACCGCCGGCATTGAGGTTGGTGGTACCGGTATACTGCGCGGCGTCGGCGGTCATCGTAATCAGACCGGAACCGTTTTTGTCCACATCGCCGCTGCCAGTAAGGCTGTTGCTCAGCACGCCCTGTACGCCTTCATTCAGCACCAGCAGGCCGTTATCCACGATCGCCGCGGTTCCCAGACCGGCAATATCGTTCAGTTCCACCGTCGCGCCGTTGGCGATGGTCGTTGCCGCGTTCATCTGCGCATTCGCGCCATTGACCGTCAGGGTACCGCCGTTAACAGCCAGCGCTCCGTTCCCGGTCAGCCCGCCGTTCACGATACCGCCATTGGCAATCGTCAGACTCCCGCCATTAAAGTCGGTGCTGGCCCCGGCATCGGTATTCAGCAGGCCTACGGTCTGGCTATGGCCATTCAGGTCAACGGTGGTATCCGCCGCCTGATGCAGTTCCGATGTTTGTCCCAGCACGTTATCGTTGTTCGCCAGCAGCGTACCGCTGCGAACGTCCGTTTTCCCGGTATAGTCGTTCGCCAGATTCGACAGGGAGACGGTATTGCCCGCGCCGCCATCAATCGCCAGGTCGCCCGCGCCGGTGACCTGAGCGCTGAGATCGGCCGCTGCGCCGGTTGCGCCCTGCGCGTTCAGCGCCAGCGCGTTCTCACCGCTGGTCAGCAGCTCGACTTTCGTCAGACCATAGTTGATGTACAGACCATCGCTGTTATCACCGGAGGTCAGGCGATAATCATAGGTAGCGTTGGCTACCGTTTCGCCGTTCTGGATGACCGTGCTGCTCACTGCATCAGTGACTGCATTGCCGTTGCGATCCAGCAGGGTCAAGTTACCGCCGTATGCCGATACGCTGCCGGTTGAGCCTGCCAGCTTCAGGGAGATATCTCCGTCATCCTGCGCCAGCAGATTGACCGCGTTATCAGGCATCGTCGGGCCGTTGAATACCGGGCTATCGGTATTCACCTGCACATTACCAGTACCGCTGATATCCAGATTGCCCGTGGTGGTGATGTAGGCATCCGATACCGACTTACCGATCGTGTCAGTATCAAACACCGCCGTACCGCCGTTGAACGCCAGGCCGCCAATCTGCTGGGTACCTTTTGCTACGTCAGTGATACTGCCTTCTCCCAGCTTCAGGGTGGCGTCTGACAGCGCCTGGTTGTTGGCGGTCGTTGCGCCATCCAGCACGAAGTGGCTGTTGGCCAGTTCCACTGTCCCGGCGAAGCCGTCAGCCTTGTTATTATCGCTAAAGGCAAAGGTATGGTCCTGCCCCCCGAGATCGACGGTCACCAGGCCATCGCCCTGCAGGTGGCTGGCGAAATCGAGGTCCGCGCTATCCTGCATCGCCAGCGTACTGGTGCTATCGATGTTCCAGCCCGCATCCGCAGCCGTTAAATCAAGTTGGGTATGATCGAGCGTGAAGGTGGAGTTATTCTTCAGCTCCACATCGGACATGTGCTGGATTTTGCCGGCATCCTTCAGGGTATAAACCGAATTGTTGAGAGCCAGCGTGTTGTGGCCCGCGCCGCCATCCAGAGTAGTGAACAACACCGGATTTTCGTCTGCGGTGATATTCGTCAGTTCGAACAGGTCATCGCCCGCGCCGGTAGTGAACGCGGTTTTAGCCTGGCTGCCGTGCTCCAGGGTGACCGTGTTATTGCCGGTCATGAGATTGACGGCGCCGGTCAGGTTACCGTTAGCCTGGTTGGTAAAGTGCACCGCCTGCTTATCAACATTCATCACCAGCGCATCCTCTGCCGTGGAGGCAATAGTGCCGCTGTTCACAAAGTCCGTGGTGTAGCCATTGTTGATATCCACGACCTGGGTGGCGGATGTCGATGCCAGCATACCTGACTGTTCAACGTGCGCCGTTTGCCCGCCGATGACCAGCGCAGAGCCGCCGCCGGCATCATTAACGTTGACGCTGACGCCGGTTTTAATATCCCCGGAGGTATTGGTGGTCATCCCACGCCCTTCAGCGCTGTTGACGTTCACGACCAGAGCCTGGGATTGCGACATATCGTAGGCGTTGTCGGTCATCGAGCCGTCTGCATTCTGGAACAACAGACCGGTGCCGCTGCCGATGACGTTTATCACGCCGCTGTTGCTCTGCGCCAGCGAAGCCGAGGTACGCACGCCTGCGCCGTTATGGGCGTTGATCGTCGTGTTATCGAGATGGATACCGGCGATTTCAGCCTTGTTTTCAATGCCGTTGCCGGTACTAATCGGATCCATGTTGATGGTGGCATCTTTGACCGTGAGCCCGGTAGCGCCATCATCCAGCAGGATACCGTGCGCCGACCCGGTAGCGTGGGTGACGCCGCTGCCGGTCAGATTGAGCGACGCGCCATCAGACAGTCGGAACGCGGCCCGACCATCGGTGGCGGTAATCACCCCGGTGTTGTTGACCGTCGAATCCGCGCCGATAATATCGACAGCGGTGCCATTCACGCTGATAGCAGAGGTATTATTCAGCGTCCCGCCGTTGATCAGTACGCCCGTGCTGTCCGCCGCCGCCAGATCAATAGTCCCGCTGTGGTTCAGGGTACCGCCGGTCAGGACCTTGTAGCCCAGAGCCCCGACGGCGACGTTATCCCCGTTCAGTACCGCGGCGCTGTTCAGAATGGACGCGCCGGTCGCGCCTTCTTCGCCGGTGATCGTGGTCGAGCCGCCGCGGACTATCCCCGCCGTTGCGCCGTTCTGCGCAAGGCTAATATTCGTACTGGCGTCGATTGTCGCTTCCGCGCCGCCTTCCACGCGCAGCGCCGTCGCATCCCGGCCATTCACGCGCAGCGTCATACCGGCCGTATTGATGTTGCTGGCGACCGTATTGTCGTCGTTTTTGCCCGTTGCCAGCAGAATGGTGCTGCCGGCGCCGGACGCCGTCAGGTCGCCACCTGCAGCGGAATAGGCAGCCCCGCCGGAAATGCGATAGAGCGTGGAGCCATCCGTGCTGACGCTCTGCACGGAATCGCTGTTGGTAATCGACGAATCCGCGCCATGGATGACATAGCCAATCTGGTTAACGCCGCTGACGAAATTAACATCACCGCCGTTAACAGTAGCCACGCCGCCATCTTTCACATACACGCCGATAGCCCGGTCGCCGGTCAAATCAACGTTGCCGGTGAGCGTAGCCTTAGCCCCATTTCCTTGTGCCACAATGCCGTAATTAGGCGTTTTACTCTGGCCGTCGATCCCCTGTGCAACCACAATGGTTCCGGAGTTGGTCGCTTCGGCATTCTCACGTACGTTGATCCCCACGCCATTGACGCCATTAAGCGTAATGGTCCCGCTGTTTTCCGCCTGAGATAACGTCCAGATATCCATGGCAATAGATTGCGCCGGCGCTCTGCCATCAGGTGACCAGGCGCTATTAATGACGATCGTCCCCGCCTGGTTGACGCTACCGCCGTTAGCTTTGATGGCCGTCACGCCGTGAGTCAGCGCACCGGTGATAATATCGCCGTTATTGGTAAAATTAGCATTACCCACTGCCACACCCGTCACGCCAACCCAGTCCACGGCCACATCTTCACTGGCATCCGTCAGGCTACGCTGCGCGGAACGGCCGATGGAAATGGTACCGTTATTGACCATTGAGACGCTACGGTCAGCAGAACCGCGGCCTGCCAGGATGACCCCGGTATTAGCGACACTTTGTCCCAGCACGCTGGCGGTCTGCGTGTTCGATGCGACGTTGATTGCGCCATTGTTGGTAACGGTGCTTTCGCCCAGTGCCTGAATGCCAAATTGTTGAGCATAACTCTGCGGCGAGGAGACATTGATCACCCCGTCGTTCGTGATGTCACTATCCTTTGCTTTGATTGCGGTAATGCGGCCAACTTGCACTAAATTAGCCATATTCTTGCCGTTATAATTGAAAGCACCAACTTCCTGGTTAGTGCCCGCGTCAATCACGCCGGTGGCCGTGTTATGGACGGAACTGTTGTCCGCCGAAACCACATATCCGCCGCTGGTGATATTGCTGTAGAAAGCCCCAATGTCCCCTGAGTTGGTAAGCTGTGCCCCGTTCTCAACCCGGACCAGACTGGCATCAGAGCGGAACGTCTGAATATTGGCGCCATCGGCAATATTGACCTTAGCAGTCGGGCCATTGGCATAAATATAGGCAACCCGGTCTTTATTAATTGTTTGGACAACCGGATCGTCTGCACTCACGCTGTCAATCGCTTC
>CABUCP010000238.1 GCA_902490055.1 uncultured Klebsiella sp.
ATCAGTTTTTGACAGCGGCTCAGGGGGTTATGGTTAATTAACTCTCTCACATCCAGATATTGAGTCTGTCTCATGTATGGCTCCTCAGGCGCAGGTGCGCAGATAAGACTGCGCCGCATTGAACAGGATTTTCGCCCGCTGCTGAGGGGGCAGTGCTCCTTGCGGATCCTCCAACGGGACCTCAAGAGAAATCGGTAAGGTCGAAGGTAGCGCGGCCATCATGCCGTGCAGATCCAATCCCCCTTCGCCGGGCACTTTTCTTGCCGAGCGTGCCTGGCGAATCAGCTCCTGTTCGTTATCGGGAACGTGTGAGGCGGCGTCACACAGCTGCATATAGTTGAGAAACTTGGGCGGAAGGGTGGAAAGCGTGGTGAGCGATTCGCCTGCGCGCCAGAAATGAATGGCGTCTACCAGAATCCCCACGTCATCACGGCCACTCTCCTGGATCAGCGCCCGGGCGTCGGCAATCGTGCGTAACTGGGTCCAGGGCATAGGCTCCAGGTTCATGGTCAACCCGAATGCGTTTCCAGCGTGGGCAAGTGCGGCCAGATTTTCTGCGCATCGCGTGAGATTATTGTCATTACCCGCGACCAAAACCTGGCTTGCGCCAAGGCGCGCAGAGGTTTCCATAAACTGCGTTAAGCGGCTATCGATAGTGAAATCGGCAGTCAGCCGGACAATTTCGACGTCGGAAACGCGAATGCCGCTTTCCATCAGCGCGGCCAGCGTCGCCCGAACCATAGGCGTATCGCCAAGCATATCGTAGTCCGGGTCGGACGGAGTGGCGGGGAGCAGGCGTAGGCCAACGTGGCTAAAGCCCGTTTCGGCGGCGATCCGTACCTGTTCAGGGGGCGGGACGTCGAGCAAAGTTAGTGCGGCAAGCGATAGGGTACGCATATTCATAAAAGACTCCGGTACAGTTGCAGGTGGTTGTTGTTATGTGTACTACCGTCTTTGGTAGGCAGTTGTTTACTGCGTTGATTTTGTTATCTCGGCGGCCAGGTCTTTACCAACCAGGTAGCCGAAAGTCATGGCGGGGCCAAGGGTGATCCCGCCGCTGGGATAATAGCCGCGCATCACGGCCGACATATCATTACCAATGGCATACAGCCCTGTGATGGGGATCTGCTGCGCATCCAGTACCCGCGCCCGCGGATCGGTTTTTAGCCCGCTAAAAGAGCCCAGCGAACCGGGGAGAATTCGTACCGCGAAGAAGGGGCCGCGCTCGATTAAACCAAGCGTTGGGTGATGCGCCGCGCGGCCGTCGCCCTGAGCAAGGTTGTACGCCGAGTCCCCGCGTTGAAAATCATGGTCTTTTCCGTTTGCGGCAAAATCGTTAAACCGCTCAACCGTTAGCTGTAGCTGCTCGGCATTGATACCGCACTTCTGAGCCAGTTCTGCTAGCGTCTGTCCGCGCTGTAGATAACCGGTACGTACCCAGGTTTCAGGCGAAAAAGGGAAGGGGCGGGCATGGCCCAGCCCGTAGCGCTTTACGGTTTGATAATCGGCTAGCAGCCAGGCCTGAGGTGCAATGCCCGCTGGGGTTGCAGCCAGCAGCGCAGCGATAAAATCATGGTAAGAATCCGCTTCATTGACAAAACGTTTGCCGTCGGGGAGGACAGCAATAAACCCTGGTTTTGCACGCTCAACCAAATGTGGAAACACTAACTGTAGGCCGCTGGCGAGCGTGACTCGCGATACCGGTGCCCAGGCCATGGGATGGCGTAGCGTTTCATCGAACTGTCCGCCTACGGCTTCGCCAAGCCTGATGCCGTCTCCTTGATTATCAGGCGGCGCGGCGGAGAAATGACCGTAGCCGTTGGCCGCGTGTGGCACCTGTTGCGCCAGCCGCTGGCGGTCCTGAGGAAAACCGCCGCAGGCGAGAACCACCGCGGTGGCATGGATGGTGAGAGGCCCGCTATCGGTACGCAATTCGGCGCCATAAACTCCCCCTGCGCCGTGTAGCAAGCGCTCGACTGGGGCGTTGAGTCGAAATTGAACGCCCGCATCCAATGCGGAGCGGAGCAGACGGGCCATCAGCGCATTGCCATTGACAAGATATTGACCTCGCCCGTACCGCAGTCGCTGCCAGCCGTGACGTACCAGGCGGCCGGCGGCATAGAATGCAGAACGCGGTGAACGAGTTGCATTAAAAAAGTGCGCCATATCCACCCCGCCGGCGATCCCCATTCCGGCAAGACTGATGGTCTCCAAAGGGGGGCGTAAACGATGCAGCCAGTCGCCTAATTGACGACCATGATAGGGCTGGGCGGTGAGCGAACGGCCGCCAGCGGCAGAGCCCGGCGAAGTGTGGAAATCGGGCATCTTGCTGCCGGATATAAATTGCACGGTGGTATGGCGGCGGAAAAAATCCACCATTTCCGGGCCGTACCGCAAAAAGGTTCGTAGACGATCGTCGGCCGGCTCACCGCCCATCTCATGTTGCAGATAGGTAAGCGGGGTGCTGGCATCTTCTTCGATTCCTTCTTCGCGGGCCAACGGGTTACCTGGGATCCACAACCATCCGCCGGACCAGGCGCTGGTGCCGCCAAGTACCGAGGCTTTCTCTGCAACCAGTACGCTGGCGCCGCCGATGGCTGCGGTGACGGCAGCGGACATGCCCGCTGCGCCTGAGCCCACCACCAGTACATCTACCTTAATTGGCCCGCTCATGTGCGCTCCTTATTGCAATGGAGAAAAATCGGTCGGGCGCAGCAGCGCTGATTCCAGTCGTTCGACGGCGGCAAGTTCACGGTTTTTGCGTGAGAACGTCAGCCAGCGTTCGTCCTGCGCCATCCGCGCGCGGCGCACCAGCCGATCGTCCAGACTTTCATAAGCCCAAATGTGGACCACCTGGTTGACCACGCCGATTTCGGTGAAGAAGAAACCGATCAATGTGCCGAGATGCTCGGTTTGGACCGCCAGCGCATCGCTTTTATACAGCGCCAGCCAGTCGGCCATTTTCAGAGGGTTGATGGTGTAGGTTCGTTTTTCGTAAATCATGATTTTCTCCTGGTTTATCAGGCGCGTTGGCGCGCCATGTGGCTGGCTGAGAGATAGCCAAAAGTTAAGGCCGGGCCGAGGGTGATACCTGGACCGGGGTAGGTGCCGGCCATCAACGAATCCATATCGTTACCGACGGCGTAAAGTCCCGGAATGGGGTCCCCCTGCCGATTGACGACCTGGGCGTCTGCTGTGGTCACCAGACCGCGAGAGGTACCGAGATCGCCGGTATACAGGGTGATGGCATAAAACGGCGCGCTGACGAGCGGGGCATTGCAGGCGTTCGGCTGGTGACCCGGGTCGCCCATCGCGCGGTTATAGCTGTTGCCGCCTTTGGCGAACGCCTGGTCGTGGCCCTGTGCGGCATCCAGGTTGTAGCGGGCAACTGTTTCATTCAGCGTGGCGGCATCAATGCCGATCTGCTGCGCGAGTTGCGTCAGCGAATCAGCCCGGCGCAGATAGCCGGCGCTGACTAGCGCATCGTTATTGACCGGCGCCGGACGAGCCAGCCCTAATCCATAGCGTTTCATCGCCAGGGCATCGCAGATTAAAAAGCAGGGGGCATTGTCGGCTTCGCGCTGCATCGCGCTGGCGAAGTGGTGATAAGAGTTTGATTCATTGACGAAGCGTACCGCCCGTTGATTGACCGCAATCACGCCCGGTTTGGCGCGATCGGTCACCAGATGGGGGAAACGTTCCTGGCGACCATCAGCGTGAGTCAGAACCGATACCGGCGCCCAGAAAAAATTAGACGGCAGATCGGCGCCTTCGCGGGCGTTGACGGCGGCAGCCAGACGAAACGCGGCGCCATCATTGGCGGCGGGAGACATCGAATAGTGCTCGCGGGTGTACGGGCGGTACTGCGCCGCCAGTTCGCCAGCGGCAAAGCCGCCGGCGGCCAGCACGACGCCGCAGCGCGCGTGCAATGTTTCATGTTGCCCCTGATGCTCAATGTCGACGCCGGTGACGACGCCGTTCTTTTCGCACAGCGCCAGGACATTAACATTCAACCTGAGCTGCAAACCCTTGCTCAACGCCAGCGTGGCCATCCGGGCAATTAATGCATTGCCCATCGCCAGGCGCGTGCCGCGCGGATATTTCAGCCGATCGCGCGCATAGCGCAGCAGGAGCCTGGTGCAGTGGGCGAAGGATCGTAACGAGCGGCGCATGTCGAGAAAATGCTGAATATCGACGCGGTTGACCATCATCCCGCCAAATAGCAGCATGCCCGGCGGAGGGGAACGCAGATCGCGAAAGCGTTCGCCTAATTGACGCCCGTCATATTCGACAACTTCCAGCGCGCGACCCACGTCAACGGCGCCTGGCTCGTCGGGATAGTAGTCTGGCGAAAGCGGCCGCAGGCTGTATTTTACCGCGCCTTCGCGTTCGAGAAAGGCCAGCGCTTCGCGGCCTGCGTCTACGAACGCATCGACCATATCTTCCCGGTAGTGGTCGGCGCCAATAATAGTACGCAGATAGGTTTTAATGGCCTGTGGATCGCCGTTTTTACCTGATTGCCGCGCCTGGTCGGTATCGTTCATCCACACCGCGCCGCCGGAGATGGCCGACGTGCCGCCAAACTGCGGCGCCTTTTCCAGCATCAGAACCGAAAGCCCCTTGCAGCAGGCGGTGACCGCAGCGGCAAATCCTGCCGCGCCGCTGCCGATGACAATCACGTCCCAGCTTTTCATGCGACGACTCCCTGCTCGCGGGGGATGGCGCCGATAAACTGTCCCATTAGCTTCATCTGCGCTAATGCCATTTCCGGGCCGGTCTGTATCACGCACCCGCGGCTTTGCGCAAAGGAGAGTAGCGGAGTCATCACCGGCGCCGTCACCACGTCGGCCACGTGGGTAGCGGCGTTCAGGGTATCCAGCAGCGTCTTCGGTAACGGCAGAGGATCAAAGTTGGTCATTCCCGCCGGTGATCCATTAACCAGTAGGTCGAGGCCGTTGAGCCCTTCAGGCAATTCGCCGAGTTGCACTGTGGGAAAATGTTCCGCCAGACGATCGTGTAGCCGCTGGCGAGTGGCTGGGTCCCGGTCGTAAAGCGCTAACTGGCTGATACCGGACTCGCACAACCCCCAGGCGATAGCGCTACCGACGCCGCCGCAACCAGAGAGAAGCGCTGTTTTCCCCGTCGGCTGGAAGCCATGCGCGGCGGCAGCCAGTTGAAAACCAACGCCGTCCAGCATATCGCCTTGTAGTCGACCATCGTCCAGTTTACGTACCACGTTGACCGCGTTGAGATGACGTGCGCGCGGGGTGAGTTCGTCGACCAGCGCGGCAGCGCGCTGTTTATGCGGTACTGTGACCAGAACACCGCTCATGTTCTGCCATCCGCGTAAGGCATTGAGATAGTCAGCCACCACTTCCGGCGCGATATCAACCGGGATCATTACGCTATCTACCTGTTGTTCGGCAAAGTAACGATTGAAGTTCTCCGGGGATTTAACCTGGGTAATGGGATGACCAATAACGGCGACAACCTGAGTGAATCCACTGACCATTTCAAACCTCATTTGTTAAATGAATGTTGTGAAAGTATTTCAGTGGAAGCTGAGGGCGACAACGCAGAATTCGGCCATGTTGCTTGTTAATCGCACTAACACTGCGATAATCGCATCGAATAGATATCAATGTTGCAAAA